>CAYPVN010000005.1:0-27965 GCA_964414155.1 uncultured Chitinophagales bacterium | reverse complement strand
ACAACGCTGTAGGGGAGAAGAAAATGAATCCCTCCACCATATCCCGAATACAATGACCTGAACTGCAGCTTGTCTCCTCTGAACCAGGTCACTCCCGTATTGGCAAAGACAGCGAGGCTGATCCCGAATCTCCAGACAGCGAACTCCTTCGGAAGCGGCAGTGCAGTAACGTCGACCGTTCGTGCCTTCAGCAGGGGAAAGCGCAATTCCACCGTGGAGCCAAACAGGTTCTCTCCTTCGAACACCGTCTTGAAGTACCCGCGCAACCGCTCACCGTAGCCGAAGTATGCGCGTGCGTACGTTGGAACGTTGCCTCCGGAAACAATTGTGCCGTGTACTCGTGTGGCGAATGTGAAATCCAGCGGCAACGGGACATATTTGCGCATGTCGGCCCCGAAGCGCGCAAAGTTGAGGTCTGCCTCTCCGAAACCGAGCTTTGTGATGGAGAAGCGAAGAAACATTCCCTGCGAAGCGTATTCCTTCAGGTCGCGGGAATCGTACGTGTAGCTGATGCCCGCTGTGACGAACCTGTCGTGCCCGCTCGGTGAGGAGGTCCTCCCGGGTCGGTAATTGTCGATGGAGACAATCTGATACCCGAGCTCAATCCCAACCGTCTCATACAGGCTGAAGCGTTTGCCCAACGTTGTATTGATCTCATAATGCCGTTCGTCAAAATCGCCCGTCAGAGCCGATTCGATCTTACTTCTGTTCCGTACAATCGAGTAGGACGTGCTTCCACTGAAATAGAGATTGTGCTCGGAGTCCAGCAACGGGTCGAGAAAGGAAAGTGCGAAGGCGGGGTTGTAGCCCAGGGTAACCATTGCAAACAGCTTTTGATTCGCGCCGCGAAAATTATTATGAAGAAGTCCCACGCCATAATAGAATTTCTTGGGATCACCATCGCGGAACCCGAAGAGCGGCAGCGGAATGATATACCATCGCTCACTGACTTCGACAAAGAGAAAACGGTCCGTGTTGAGAGAGTCGTAGAAGATATCTACACGAGTAAAGAGGCCGAGACTGTAAATCCGGTTTCTGTCGAATTCTATCGCTTCGGGGGTTGCGCGTGTGCCGGGCTTGAGCGTCATCTCGTTCAGGATGACGTAGTCTTTCGTCTTCTCGTTACCGGAGATGATGACGGTGTCGATAAGACCGGGAGAGGAATCCCGCTGTGCCAATATCGGAGAGTGCAGGGACACCACGAGAGAGAGAACAGCACAGCAGAATTTCATCGTATTGCATACGTTGTGAATGCTCGATGCGAGCGGCGATTCAGGAGTTGAGCAGTTTTTCAAGTGCCTGACTTGCAGCCGCCTGCTCGGCCTCTTTCTTATTCTTGCCGGTTCCCGATCCACCCTTCATGCCATTCAACGTCACTTCAACGGTAAACGTTCGATCATGATCGGGTCCATATTCATTGACGATCGTATAACGCGGCACGCCAAGCCCTTTGGACTGTGCATACTCAAGCAGCATGCTCTTGTAGTTCTCGTCGGATGTGATGACTGTACCACTCTTCATCGCTGCAAGGATCTGCCGCTCCACAAATTTCTTTGCTGCCCCAAAACCGCCGTCGAGATAGATGGCTGCGATGACTGCCTCGTACGTATCGGCCGCGATCGTCTCCGATCCCTTCCCGACAGACTGTGCTGCACTTGAGCTCATGAGGATGAACTCGGACAGCTTGATTTCCTTTGCGTATGCAGCAAGTGCTTTTCGGTTGACCAGTCTGGAGCGGAGTTTGGTGAGCTCACCTTCTTCTGCATGGGGGAAATGGCGATAGAGATACTCACCGACGATCAGGTTCAAAATAGAATCACCGAGAAATTCAAGGCGTTCATTCGAGCGTCCCGGCTGATTCGATCGGTGCAGAAAGGAACGATGGAGAAGTGCCTGCACAAAGAAATCCTGATTGCGGATCGCGTAACCGAGGATCTGCTGGAACTTCTTGATGTTGGTGCGCAGGAGGGTCTTTTGAGTGATCTCCCGCTGGTCGGTAATTTCAGGCTTTGGGGAGAACCTGTCACGAAGTCTCTTGATCCAACCCATATGCTAATTGGTATACTTCTTTACCAGGAGTGTCGCGTTATGGCCGCCAAATCCGAACGTGTTGCTCACTGCGTAGTTGACCGTCCGCCGCGCCGCCGTGTTCGGAGTACAGTTGAGATCGCATGCCGGATCGGGGAATTCATTGTTAATTGTTGGGGGGATGGAATCTTCTTTGCACGCCATGATGGCCGCAATGGCTTCGACCGCTCCGGCTGCGCCAAGCAAATGGCCTGTCATGGACTTTGTGGAGCTGACATTCATCTTCTTCGCGTACTCGCCGAAGACCGTTTTGATGGCGAGCGTTTCACTGATGTCCCCAAGCGGTGTCGATGTTCCGTGAACGTTGATGTAATCGACCTGCTCCGGTGTAATCCCGGCATCTTTAATTGCACGTCTCATTGCCCGAACGGCCCCTTCACCCCCCTCGGGCGGCGCGGTAATGTGGTGCGCGTCTGCGGTAAATCCAATACCCACCATCTCGGCGTAGATCTTCGCACCACGCTTGCGGGCATGTTCGAGCTCTTCGAGGATGACCGTCCCGCCGCCTTCTCCCATCACGAAGCCGTCCCGCTTCAAATCAAAAGGCCGGCTCGCTTTCTCCGGTTCATCGTTGCGCGTGGAAAGGGCCTTCATGGAATTAAAACCGCCCAGCCCCATGCGGGTGATAGGCGCTTCCGAGCCACCGCTCAAGACAATGTCCGCATCGCCGTATTGGATGATACGATACGCGTCGCCAATAGCGTGCGAGGCAGTTGCGCAAGCTGAAACCGTTGCGTAGTTCGGGCCCTTGAGTCCGTGCTTTATGGAAATGTGTCCACATGCAATATCCGGGATGAGCATCGGGATGAAGAAAGGACTGATGCGCCGGGGACCACCTTCAATGTAGTTGGTAAACTGCGTATCGTATGTTGCCATTCCTCCGATGCCGGATCCGAACACAACACCGATCCGGTCAGGGTCCATGTCCTTCAATGGCAGTCCCGCATCCGCCATTGCCATGTCCGCAGAAATGACCGCGAACTGTGCAAACGGGTCCAGCCGCTGCGCCATCTTCCGATCGAGAAAGTCCGTTGCCTTGAAATTCTTCACCTGGCATGCGAACCGCGTGTCGTACCTGGAGGTGTCGAAATAGGTGATGGGGCCGGCACCACTTTGCCCGGCGAGCAAGTTCTTCCAAAAATCCTGCACGTTGAGACCGAGTGGCGTGATCGCCCCAAGACCCGTTACAACAACTCTACGCTTGCCATCCATACTCATCCTACTGAACTATTCTAGAATACCTTCGACTTGCGCCCGCCTCCCTCTGAACTCCGCCACCCGCACAAAGCGGGAGTCAAGGAACTTTCAGGAGAGGATTGCGCGGAGAGACGCGCGTACTGTCAGGCGGTCTTCGACTTAATATACTTCACCGCATCACCGACAGTCCCGATTTTTTCGGCATCTTCATCAGGGATCTGGAGATTGAACGCCTTCTCAAATTCCATGACGAGCTCGACCGTATCGAGTGAGTCCGCTCCAAGATCGTTTGTGAAAGAGGCTTCGGATGTGATCTGGCCATCGTCCACACCGAGTTTGTTGACGATGATCTCCTTTACTTTTGCCTCAATATCTGCCATGATGCTGACCTCCTGTATTATTGGTAAGTGAGTAACGGTTATACTATAGCGTTTTCCAAACACACTACATTGTGATACCACCATCCACGCAAATGACCTGCCCTGTAATGTAGTCCGCCTCCGACGTGGCAAGGAAGCGGACAACATTGGCAATCTCTTCAGGTTTTGCAGTTCGCTTCAATGGGATCAAGTCCATAAGCGTCTTTTTCTGATCCTCGTTGAGCCGGTTTGTCATTTCGGTTTCTACGAACCCGGGAGCCACTGCGTTCACTTGAATATTGCGAGAACCAAGCTCTTTTGCAAGAGATTTGGTAAAACCGATGATTCCCGCTTTCGATGCCGCATAATTTGTCTGTCCGGCATTTCCCGTCAACCCGACGATTGAAGTCATGTTGATGATTTTTCCCGCCCGCTGACTCATCATTTGCCGGCACGCTGCCTTACTGTAGTTGTAGACACTCTTCAAATTGTTCGCAATGACGTTGTCCCAATCTTCCTCGCTCATCCGCATGAGCAGTCCATCCTTGGTAAGCCCGGCATTATTGACGAGGATATCGAGTTGAGCGTGATCCTTCACGATGCGTTCAACAAGTTCTTTCGCCTGACTACTGGAAACAGCGTCTGACTGGTAAGAAAACACCTTTTGTCCTTTTGCTCTAAGATCTTCAACGATCCGGGCCGAGGCATCTGCAGAAGATTTGTAGGTGAACACCACCGTTGCACCAGCATCCGCCAGCGCGAGAACAATGGATTTGCCAATTCCCCGACTTCCGCCTGTTACAAGCGCAACCTTATTTTGAAGTGCGTTCATGTTCGCCTGAAATTCTCTCCCAGAATTAACCTGCTGCTTGCTGGATATCGGCGTGCTTATCGAAGCCTGTTACCGGCACCGAGGGATCGATGCGCTTCACAAGTCCTTGCAGTACTTTGCCGGGACCAATCTCATAGAATTGGCTTGCCCCATCGCGCACCATGTTCATGATCGTCTGCTCCCAACGGACAGGGCTTGTCACCTGTTGATACAGCAACTCTCGTATGTCGGCAGCTTTCGTTACCGGCTCCGCCGTCACGTTTGCGTACACAGGAAGTGCCGCATCGGTGATGGTGACTTTAGCGAGAGCTTCCTTGAGGCCGTCCTTCGCGCTCTGCATTAGTGGAGAATGAAACGCTCCGCTGACGACCAATTCCTTCACCAGTTTCGCGCCTTTCTGCTTTGCGATTTCCATTGCACTATGAACGCCTTCGACAGAACCCGAAATGACAATCTGCCCGGGAGAATTGAAGTTTGCGCATTGAACAATGCCCGCAGAGGTGGCTTCCTCACAAATCTCCTCGATAACGTCTGGAGCGAGACCAACGACTGCAGCCATCGTGCCTCTGTTCTCTTCACCTGCACGTTGCATCAATTCACCTCTCAGTCGCACGAGGCGAAGTCCATCTTCAAATGTGAGTGCCCCTGCTGCTACAAGCGCGCTGTATTCACCGAGAGAGTGACCGGCAACCATCTCCGGCTGAAGGTGCATCATCATCTGCCACACGGCAATGCTGTGCACAAAAATCGCTGGTTGTGTGTTGCGTGTCTGACGGAGCTCCTGCTCCGGCCCTTCAAAACACAATGTGCTGAGTGAAAGGCCGAGTAGCGAATCAGCAACGTCAAAGAGCTTCTTCCCATCGCCATCAAGGGCGTAATGGTCTTTTCCCATACCAATATATTGAGATCCCTGCCCCGGAAAGATGAAAGCCACTTTTTCCATCATACATTCGCCCGATCGTTTGCGGACCATTTCACAAGAACCGCCCCCCAGGTGTACCCCGCGCCAAAACTTGCCAGCACAACCGTCTGGCCTTTGCGCAACTTGCCCTTATGCCACCATTCTGAAAGGCAGAGGGGAATTGTTGCAGCGGTCGTATTCCCGTACCGATCGATGTTGACCATGACTTTCGACTTATCCAACCCCATTCGTTCGGTGCAGGCGTCAATGATACGCAGGTTTGCCTGATGCGGAACGAGCCAATCGACATCCTTGCCGGTAAGATTGTTACGCTCCATGATCTCTCCCGACACTTCGGCCATTCCGACAACGGCGACTTTGAAAACAGCTTTTCCGTCCTGATAGAGGAAGTGCATCTTCTTGTCGACGGTTTCGTGTGTGCTCGGATTCAGGCTGCCACCTCCAAGCATGTAAAGATACTTTCCTCCGGATCCATCGCTGCGCAGGATATGATCAAGGATTCCGGCGTCATTGTTGTCAGTCGGCTCAAGAAGCACAGCTGCCGCCGCATCGCCGAAGAGGATGCAGTTGTTCCGATCGGTGTAATCCGTAATGGCGCTCATCTTGTCGGAGCCGACGACCACGACCTTCTTGTACGTCCCCGTTTCCACAAACTGCGCTCCGATAACGAGAGCATAGAGAAAGCCGGAACACGCCGCCGATACGTCGAACCCCCATGCCCTGGTTGCGCCGATCTTCTCCTGAATGATACAGGCGGTCGAAGGAAAGAACATGTCGGGCGAGATTGTGGCCACAACGATGATGTCGATCTCCTCTGCCTTGATGCCACGATTCTTCAGCATGACCACAATTGCCTTCGAGGCCATATCGGACGTGGCACCGTTTTCGAGAATCCGCCGCTCGGAGATTCCCGTCCGCGTCCGGATCCATTCGTCCGTAGTGTCTACCATTTTTTCCAGATCGGCATTCGACAGGATCTTGTCCGGCACGAAATGCCCAACTGCAGTAATTTCAGCCCGCTTGCTTGTCATTCTTTCTCGCCTCTCCAACGATCATCATGCTCATGCAAGGTTGACCATCGCCTCTTTGATCTGCGCGTTAACCTTCCGCAACACCATCTCTTCGGCTCGATAGATCATGTTCTTGACAGCCTTCGGCGTTGATCCGCCGTGTCCGATTATGGAAACGCCATTGACGCCCAACAGGGGAACGCCACCATGTTCCTGATAATCCAGCTCTTTCATTACGGTGCGCATACCTGATCGGGCGAACATCACCATAGCCTTGTTCAGTACACTGGCTGCGGCAAATTTCTTGAACTTCGCCTTGAAGAATGCAGGGACGCTTTCACCAAATTTCAACAGGATGTTCCCTACAAATCCATCACAGACCACAACATCGACCTTCCCTTTCAGGATGTCTCTCCCCTCCACATTTCCTGCGAAATTGAGGCGGCTTCGTTTCATCAGGACAAACGCTTCCAGGCTTGCCTCATTTCCCTTGACCTCTTCCTCTCCAATGCTGAGCAGGCCGACAGTGGGCTTGCTCTTATTCAACATCGCTGAAACGTATATCGAACCCATCACTCCAAACTCAAACAGATGTTGAGCCCTGCAATCGACATTTGCTCCCGCGTCGACGAGCAGGCAAGGAGTCGTTTCAGTCGGAATCAATGCGCCAATCGTTGGTCTGCCCACGCCAGGGATTCTGCCAAGGATCAACGTCGATGCGGAAAGCACAGCTCCGGTGTTCCCAGCGCTGACAAAGGCATCGGTTTTCCCCTCACGGTGCAAGTTGATCCCAACTGCTATGGAGGAATTCTTCTTGGTCTTCAGCGCCGCATTCGGCGAATCATTCATATCAATAACATCTCTCGCATCCACAACAGAACACGCAGGTTCACCGTTTTGAGATTTGATTGATGTAAGATCTGGCCATTGCCTCACTTCTTCCTGAACCCGTTCTTCCTGCCCGACTAACAGGATTGAGAACCTGCCGCTCGATTCCCGCAGGGCTTCCGCTGCACCTGCAACAACGTTACGGGGGGCAAAATCTCCCCCCATTGCGTCGACAGCTATGCATATATGATTTCGTTGAAAATTCAAGAGGTGCAGTGCCGAAGCTTGTAAGAGGTAGAATCCGAAGTCACATCGGCGGGTTCACCCCGCTATAATGCCTTCGGAACAATAATGGAACGGCCGTTATAGTAGCCACAGTTAGGGCAGGCGCGGTGCGGAAGCTTCTGTGTGTGGCAGTTTGGGCATTCTGCCACGGCGGCCGCGTGAGCTTTGTAATGTGTCCGGCGCTTCCGTCCGCGTGTCTTCGAATGTCGTCGTTTTGGATTTGGCATGACTGGATACTCCTTCTAGCTTCGATCGTTCAAATTCTTTTTTTTTGCAGCACGGCGAGTTTCTCCCACCGGAGGTCACTGCTCGTTGTTGAGCATGCGCATCGCTCACTGTTCAGGTTCGCACCGCAGTGCGGGCACAGCCCCTCACAACCATCGTTACAAAGTAGCTTCAACGGAATCGAAAGAAGGATTGTCTGCCGCACATCATCTGATAAATCAATAACTGTGAGCCCGGTTGGAATTACCTGAATCTCGGCCCGGTCGATCTGTCCGTGATCTGCTCCATCCGCACTATAGTACATCTGATATGACGATTGAAGCATCCGTCCGAACTGGCAGATGCATCGATCACACTCAAACGTTCCGTTTACTCGGATGGTTGATTTGAGAAGGAACTGGTTGCCGGTTTTATCGAGGGACGCCTCGACAATGATGTCTTCAGTGAAATTCCCGTTCAACCCCAATTCCGCAGGGCCTACCTGGAGCCTATACTGATGAATTCCGTCTGAAAGTCCCCCAACCTGAATTTTCATGGACTCGTTCTTCTCTTTCAGTGGATGACCCTTTCCTGAGGGCTGCAGCGCGCCTCATGCCCTCAAATTCACCAGCAAACAGAAAAAACCGCTAAAAATATAGGGAAAAAACCATAAAGAGTCAAGGCAAGGGAGGAGATGTGCCCTCGCAGGAGGTGCATTGAGGATAGGTCACAACCCTATCTTGTGGAGAAGATGATTCAACTTCCCTTTCCAGCCAAGTTGGTAGCCGTATCGACTTGCAGTGCCGCGACCATTATGGCTGATATATTGCTCAACCGGAAAATCAACTAACAGGTAGCCTCTCCGGGCGGCTTCCCGCATATTTTCAAGAAGTGGAGCTCCGTGATGTTTTGCTCTTGGTAGCGTAAGATAGCTTCCCCTTCTGATGAGTAGACAGATTGGTCGGATGTATGGAATTGCGGAAGGGGTGTCAGTGGGGAGGTCAAATCCCCTGTGATTCATCCAGATTTTTTTTCCAATCGCGTAATGGAGTGGAGAGGCTGCTGCACGCTCAAGCATAAGCTGCACGAAACCGCCATTCAAGACCTCGCAATCGGAATCAAGGAAAAGAAGGAAAGGTGATAAGGCGTGGTGTAGTGCCAGATCTATCGCCGGCCCGTGATGGAGATTCCTCGTGTTGAACAGTAGTTCGGTTTGATCTGGTTGACGCGATTTCCATTGTGCCATTACCAAATCGCTCTTCCCGTCTCCCGAGCCGTTATCGATCAACAACAACCGGATTCTAGGATAGAATCGCCGAAGCGAAGCAATTGCCCGCTCAAAAAGATCAGCTGTTCTGTAGTTGATAATAACGGCCGTAACCGGCAAGTCATCCCTCATGACACTCGCTCTTGCAGATGGGGAGGGTTGTCAGGAAGTCCTTGGATAAACCTAGGCTTCGAGGGGCTTCTCGAGCTTTTGCAGCAGCTCCGTTTCTACATGCGACACCGTTTCCGAAAGAGCCTCTGTGAACTTCTGGAAGTCCTCTTTGTAGAGGAAAATCTTGTGCTTTTCGTACTCGTCTTCACCAACTCGCTTGCTCTCGGTTATTGTTATATAGAAGTCCTTCTCCGACTTCGTGGACTTCACGTCAAAAAAGTACGTGCGCTTGCCTGCCCTCACACGTTTTGTAAAGATCTCATCCTTGTAGCCATTGTTATCCAAGATCTACATCCTCCTTCCACGGAAAATATGAAACATCAATAATTAAGAAATTAATGACCGGCTTCTTGATTCGTGTCAATCCAGCCGACCTAACTGGAGTTTACGCTCACCTACCTATCTTCTAACCACCGCAACCTTGCCGGTGGCGGTTTGGCTCCCATCTTCGGAATAGGCGACAACAATGTAAATACCCGATGAAACGTCCTTTCCCTCTTCATCCTTTCCGTCCCAGAACCCGATCCGGCCTCCCGGTGTGATAATGTCGCGAACCAAATGTCCATCGATTGAGAGAATCTTAATGGCTGACCGTCCAACAAGACCATCAATTGTCACGGTCGTTGTGTTCGGAATGATATAAGGATTGGGATAGGTTAGGATTTCATCAAAAGTCTGTTTTGGAGTAGCTGCCGCAGTCGTAATGCTCGCCAGGCCAAGGAGCGTACCGAAATAGACAGTACCCGATTTCGCATCGATGGCAATACTCTTGACATCATTATCAATCAGCCTTCCATCGGTGCTGGCAACCGTATACGAAGCAATTTGCTGAGTTCCGTCTTGTGAAAGAACGATCACCCCCTCGGCCGTACCGACCCATTTTTGGTTTATCGGATCGACGGCAATAGTGTTAATTGAAAGGCCGTTCAACGGCTTGTAAGAGGCGATGCCACCTGTCCTCTTTGGATTTGATGGATCCAGTATTATGGCAATTCCTCGATCGGTTCCAACCCAGATATCGCCTTCCCGGTCGGTCACTATTGTAGCAACATCGTTACTCGGCAATCCATCTGAAACGGTAAGGAAGTAGTCAACGGAGTCTTCAATTGCTCCGCGGTTACCGAGTGAGAACACTCCCTGGAAGTTGCCCTGCCTCGCTACGCCCCACAGAGTACCAAACCCATCCACAGTAAAGTTTCTATCAATGGGCAAACTGTTGAAGAGTGTGCTGATGTTCGTTCCTGCCACCCTTGCAAACAGATGCCTCCACGTGCCGTCAGCTTTTTGAACCGTGAGAACCCTTGAGTTGGCGGGTTGGTTAACGGACATCCAGTGGTTCCCAGAATTGTCGCAAACCACAGACGTTACTACGACGAAGTTAGTATCATTCGACAGCCCTATCATTCCCACATTACGACCATAAATATTGGATGAATCAATCATGTCGGATCCGCGCGGTATTTCAACCATGCCTCGACCCCAAGAACTTGCCCAGACGGACCCGTTGCATCCTACGGACACATGGTAGTAATTGTTTGTCGGAAGTCCACTGTTTTCCATGGTAAACGATTTCCAACTTTTGCCGTTGTATCGATAGAAGCCCCTTCCATTTGTGCTTCCGGATGCACCCCATACAACCCCATCATCATCCACAGTTACTTGCAGGAATTGATTTGATGCCGGTCCATTTGGCGCGTGGGAAATCCACGCATTTGTAAAGGTAAGTACCCCGCCCTCGAACGCGCCGATAACCGGCTTTCCGGACGAATTGAGTGTAATGGATTTTGGAGAAAATGAAAAGCCTGATCCAAATTGTCCACTGGTTCCCTGCTGATTCATTGTGTCAACTCTTCCGGACATGCTAGAGATAGCCAGCAGAGTTCCGGATGAGGTCAGGCTGACAATATTCAGGCCGGTGGTTGATGCAATCGGATTCCATGACCCATTTGAATACGTGTACAAACCCCGGCTCGTTCCTGCATATAACGAATTGTTAAACACAGACAAGGTCTTGATCGTATCGTTCGAGCCAACAACCTGTAAAGACCATGATTCCGGTGCGAGCAGGTTTGGGCCTGAAAGATCAGCAACCGCAATTCGATGGTTTGTCACCGAATCGGTGATAGCAATCCAGATTTTGCCGTCGTAGATCGAAGAAGAAAGAGATCCAAGCCGGAGGTTCGATGGAAGATTGCCAAATCTCTTGTAGGTGTCGCCGAATTCGAGGTTCTGTAATTTAAGAACGCTCAGCCCAAAATCGGTGCTGATCAGAACGGTATCGCCATGTATGGTGAGGGCGTTGATTCTCTTCTTTGTCTGGTTTGCCAGTGCGATGTCAAGGACGTACCGCCATGTGTTTGATCGGGGGGAGTAGATGTGGATGATGCCGGTTGAGGTTCCGGTCCAGATATCCCCCTTTTGATCGATCGCCAGCGCGGTTAGATCAACGCTCTTCAAACCCTCGGCATTTGTGAACTGCTGATACACATCCTTGGCTTGATCCCAGGCGAATAGTCCCCCCGAAGTTGCAGCCCAAATCAAACCGTCGTGTGCGGAAAGGCTGGTAACGTCCTTCATCGATGTGAAGTTCCGCCACGCTCCCACCCCGGCATTGACTTCGAGCAACGCCAGCAAGACAACCAGAGAAAAGACCAACCCTCGTTTCGACATGATCATATCACCATATAAGAATTATGCATGGCTACCACAGCATGAATTCTTATCAATTCTTGGATCGTTTCCTTCCCTCAGAGAGTTGCTTTCTTACGTGGACGAGTTCAAGTGCGGACATGGCGGCATCCCAACCCTTATTGCCCGCTTTCGCACCGGCACGTTCAAGTGCCTGCTCGAGCGTCTCTGTTGTGAGCACGCCGAACGCTACGGGAACGCCCGTATCAAGAGCGATGCGACTGACGCCGTTTGCAACTGCCGTTGCAATGTATTCGAAGTGAGGTGTTTCACCGCGGATGATGCATCCAAGGCAGATGACGGCATCGACCTTTCCTGCGTTCGCCAGTTGATGAGCGATCTGCGGAATTTCGAATGCGCCAGGACAATGGACCACGGTGATATTGCTTTCCGCCGCTCCGTGACGTCGCAGGCAATCAAGTGCACCAGCAAGCAACTGGTTCGTGACGAGACTGTTGAAACGGCTCACCACGATGCCGAACGAATACCCCTCACCGGACAGTTGTCCTTCAATTGATTGTACCATAAACCCAATTCATTCCAAGTTATAAGAAAAAAACCGGATACGATCGCTCAATTATCGCAGATGCCGCCGCATGGTTTCAACCTGGCGTTCTGGTATGTAATACTGTCCAAGTAAATCCAGATCGTTTCTTTTTCCGCCGTGAAAATCCGAGCCCCCGCTTGCAAGGAGAAAATACTCGCTGACAATTCCGCTGTAATGCGATACACGTTCGGGAGAGTGAGAAGGATGAATCACTTCGATACCGTCCACTCCATCATTAATCAGTCCCAACAGCACCTTCTCGTCGATGCTGTTGCCCGGGTGGGCGACGAACGATAAACCTCCGGCTGAAGAGATCAATTCAACTGCTGCCTGTGGGGAGACCTGGTATTTTTTCTGATATGCAGGTTTGCCAAACCCGATGTATTTTGAGAATGCCTCGTGATAACTCCCCGTCAGCCCTTCTTCCAGCAACGCATTTGCAATGTGCGGTCTGCCTACGGAACCCTCGCCTGCTTGCTCCAACACCGATTCAATCTTCAACGGGATGTTCAAATCGTTCAGCTTCCCCACGATCCGTTCAGCGCGCCTTACCCTTTCGATCCGGAAAAAAGCCAGGTAGTCCAGCAGGTTTTGACTCTTATGATCAATGAAGTATCCGAGGATATGAACGTCCTGCTCGCCTACCGTCGAACTGAGTTCAACTCCCGAAATGACTTCAACGCCCAGAGTTTTTCCGACTTGGATCGCCTCATCGATGGCTCCGACATTGTCATGATCGGTGATGCTGATGGTTGTCAGTCCGACATCCTTCACGCGGCGAAGCAATTCCTCTGTCGTGAACACGCCATCGGAGTGCGTGGTGTGCATGTGAAGATCAGCCTTACCATCCATGCACGACCGAATGCTCTGTACGTTCAGGGGGGAGCTTAGAGGTACCTGCTTTTGAACTTCTCATAATCGTTGATAATCAATTTCCCCCGCTCAAGTTCAAGGTGTCCATCACGGATGAAGGCGTGGATCATTCGGGAGATGGTTTCTCGGGAGGTGCCGGCCATGTTGGCAAGATCTTGCTGGAGAGGAAGCTCGTCGATCTCAACGCGCCCCTTACGAATCTTACCGATATCGTCGGCGAGCTGGAGAACGACGTTTGCCACACGTCCTGCCGCGTCTTTGAGGGAGAGGCTCTTGATTTGCGAGTCGGCTTTGCGAAGACGCATAGTCAGCTCTTTCAGCAGAGCGATCGCAACAGAGGGGAAATCGTGCAACAGTTTCAGGAAATCTCTCCGATGGATCATGAAGAGTTCCGATTTTGCAATGGCAACCACGCTGGCCGACCGGGCCAATCCGTCTAGGATCGCCATCTCACCGAAGAAGTCACTTTCTCCGAGAATGGAGAGTATCACCTCTCTTGCGTCGTCATCCATCCGGACAATTTTCACCTTGCCGGAAATGATTACGAACAACGCCGCCCCCGCCTCTTCCTCCAGCAGGATAATGCTTCCCTTCTTGTACTTCTTACGGATGCCTACCTTGGCTATCGTGTCGAGGTCCATGGGCTCAAGATCGCACAAAATCGGTACGTTCTTGAGGAACTCGACTTCATTTTTCATCGTCAGGTCCAGAGTCGCCTCGTTGGTTGTTGGAACACCCGGATGGGCAGGCATAACTGTTTTTCCCGCAGAAAATATAGTCGCTTGTGTGATTAAAGTCAAGGAAATACTCGCCGAAATGGGGCAGTAATCCGGTAAAGTTAGTTGGAAAGGACAAAATACGTGAACAATCCAAGCCCTATTTGAGTGGCAACAAATGCAACGGCGGCGGCGGTATCCAACCGTTGCGATTGTGCAAGGAGATCAGGATTTCCTGAACGCCGATATTCGAGATAGCGATCATCAGCTTTTATCTTGAAGTATGCCGCCGCAGTACCTGAAAGCACAGTACCAGCTATTGCCAATGTCAGGCGAAGCGGTTTGGATATCTGGCCGTTGTCTGATCGGAAGATTGCCTCCTGGTCCCCGTTCGTTTCCCATAGATTTTTTAGAGTAACCGACAGAACACCATGTTGTGCCATTCCCATATCGAATGTACCTGTTTCATATCCCGGTTTCCGAAGAGTGAGAGTAGTCTTTTTGTCGAGGAGGAGAGAGGGCCCTCCTGAAAAAGCCAATGGTGTCCTACCAATTACTGAATCAGCAAGAACAACCTCAGCGTCAAACGGGATCGATTGAATCAGATAGCGCGGTTCGAACCTGTAACGCAGCGTCAGCGGCTGCCCGGAAACCACCCGAATGCTGTCCGCTATGCTGCTCGTAAGCCAGCTTTCAGCATCAGGATGCTGCAACACGAGATGATGAGTTCCAGGAGTGAGGTCGCTGAGTGAAAGGGGAGTGAGCCCCTTCCGCACAGCGTCGACGAAGACCACACTGCTGTCAATATTGGTAAGTATGGCGACTGAAGTCTCGGGCATATACCCCAATGTATCTGGTTGTTGTGTTTGGGCTGCGATCCTGGCACTCATCAAGGCCGAGAAAGCCGAAAGGAAAAGGATTACAGAGCGGTTGTGTGAAGTCCTCATAGTCCGGATCCATGAAATGCTGTCACGTATCGATCGTCGGTTGCTACATAGAGACGGCCATTTGCGACTGCCGGCGGAGTCTTTATTCGGCCTCGCATTTCATACTTCCAGACAATCTTGCCATCTGAAGTTGTCAAACCGTAGAGATATTTGTTGAGCGCTCCCACATAAACCATGGTACCTGAAATTACCGCGCCAGCATTGATGACGCTTTCCAGTTCAGTCTTCCATATCATGGAGCCATCAATTTTATTAAGAGCGAAGAGCGTTCCACCGGTCGTTCCGATCAAGACCATATCATTCGCTACGGCGGCGCTCGCATAGATACTTGTTCCCGCTGGAAACGTCCAGCGCAGTTTTCCTGAGGAGAGATCGATGGCATAGAACACTCCATCCATCGCACCGACAAACACGCTACTGTCTGCAATAGCAGGCGACGCGACTATGGGAGCGGCCACCACGAACGACCAGCGTCGACTTCCAGTGCCCGCATCAAGCGCGTAGAGTGCACCATCATCGGCACCAAATACGATAGTATTGGCGTATCCGGCGGGAGAGGATCGAATCCCCTTATACCGGGTGTTCTCGGGGATTGTAAACGTCCAGACCAAATCACCATCTTCCCGCTTAATGCAGAAAAACTTACCCGAGATATTGCCGACATAGATCTTTTGTTGAAGAAGCAACGGGGTGCTTACGATGTCACCGTATTCCATCTTCCACATGATTCTTCCTGTGGCAAGTTCGACGGAAACGAGAGACTGGCGTGAATTCGATATTGCAACAATTGCATCGCCCGCATCGATAATGGGAGAACCCTCAATTGCATCCCCCAGTCCAAGCCACCCAAGCCGGCGTCCAGTGAACGAGTTAATCGCATGAAGCTCACCACGCATGTTCCCGACGATAAGAACGCTATCCACAATGAGCGGTGAGCCGGTGCCAATGCCCCCGGAAACATCGTACTGCCACTCCACCGATAGTGGAGGAACAACGGCCTCCGAGGTGGCATTGATTCGTGTTTCGGTTCTGGCGAACATGGGCCAGTCAGTTTCCCGGATCTTGAGCGGATACCCAACCTTGAGCCCACCGCAACCGGCCAGAAGGAGAGTCGCAATGATGATCCATCGCAGTGTGTGTGTACGTTGGCTCATCAAAAATCCCATCCGAAGAAGAACTGGTGAAAGAGGTCGTGCTGGAGTTGTGAGAATCTCTTCTCTATCCTCTTGCCAATGTCGTACCGGAGGACAATGACACCACCGAGGTTCATCCGCAATCCGGTGCCAATGCTGCCAAGAGTCTCTTTATATTCCCTGTCCCACGCGCTTCCCATATCAAAGAACAGCGCTCCTCGGATCGACCAGAAACTCACGCCGCCAAACGGGAACTGTACGGCAAATTGGTCGATGAAGGGGAACCGGAGCTCTTGACTCATAAGCCAGAGTTTCTCTCCGCGAATACTCCAGCGCGGGTATCCCCGCAAGTCCCAGCTTCCTCCCATGAAAAATCTCCGGGACTCTTTCCCGTGGTTGTAGAAAATCCAGAAGCGCGAAGCGAACGCGCTCCGTTGTGACAAACGAAGATATGTCCTGTAGTCAGCAATGAGAGTGTAATAGTTGACGTTGGAATATTGTATGTCGGAAGTGAAAGCAAGTGTAAGATTGAACCGACTTCCATCCAGCGGCCCGCTCGGCCCCCATAATGAGTTGTCGTGAGTGAATGCGAGAGAATTGGAAAGCAGGAGGGCTTTCCTGTCCTCGATCGTTCCAACTACTTCCTTATTTGAATTGGTCAGACTCACGGATGCCTCTACGCGTTGGAATTTCGAAAGGGGGTAACTCAACGCAAAATATCCGCCGTAGGCCCGCTCAAAGAAGAATTGGTCTTTGTCCGTCAGATCATATCGCCTTCCGGAGAACCGGTAAATTCCATAGGCATAACTTGTCCTCTGGCTGAGGGAAATGCGGGAGATGGCAAGATTAAAACTGGAGAGAAGCTCGTCCTGCGATTGGGCGGTGTTGTAGAGCAGGAAATAATACTGGTCGTTGCCGAGCAAATCGCTCAGCGCAACAAAGGCACCGCCGGATGTTCCGAAAACAGGATCTGTGGAGATGGCGCTCTGGGCGATATCGAGGCTGTATTCACCTGTGTATTTGAGGGATTGCACCTTTGAGACGCCGGAGATCGACTTTGTTTCCCATGGTTTCTCTTTATTATAGAGGTCGACGAGCTTCAACGTTGTCGATCTGTCCGCTACAGATTGAATGTTCTTCAACATTTTGATCTGGAAGCTGAACTTCTCAAACGCAGCGAAGACCAGATCACCCGATTTGGTCCAAGTCGGGTCGAAGGCAGCTGTCGTAAAGTATGTCACTTTCGTCATTGACCGCATGCCACGCGCGAAGCGCTTGGTGACGTCCATGATCCAGATGTTTTGCGCGCCGTCAGCATCAGACGTGAAGGCAATCTTCGACCCATCCGGAGACCAGGAGGGCGCCAACGCATTCTCGTTTCCGTATGTCAGATAATCAATCGTGCCCGCTTCAACATCGCACAGGAACAGATTGTATTTGCCGTCCTTCCCGAAGGGAGTTCTGTCCGAACTGAACGCGATACTCTTGCCATCAGGCGACCAGGCAGGATCGCGATCGTCATAGTAATCGTTGGTCAGTTTCCGCAACTCGCGTGTTTCCGTGTTCAGAATATACAGATCGTTGTTCCCCGACATGTCAATGGATGTAAAAGCGAGACGCTTGCCGTCGGGGGCCCATGAGGCGGAACCGATACTGACAAGATTCTTGAACCGGAATGTCTGCACCACGGTATTGCTGAACACGTCATACACATGAAGCACGTCGTTTTCGCCGCTCTTGGTGACAAACGCGAGCATTCCATTGGCAGAAATATCGATCTTGCTGCGGAATGGATGGAAAGCCTCGAAGTCATCCGACTGCTCACCCTGAATGACGTTCTCCGCGGCTTCATCGCTGCTGACCTCGTCAATTCTCTTCTTGTAGATGCCGGCATATCCCGTCCTGTTTCCAATGAAAAACACCTCGCGAGTGGTATCGTGTTCAAAAACAACCGGCTTGAAGTTAAATCCTTCCTTGACAAGATTGACTGTTACACTACTCGGTGCATCGTAACTTGCGAGGAGCGGGTAATACTCCTTCTTGAGAGCATAGAGCCACTCTTCGTCGAACTCCTTGTAGGATTTGCCGAGAGTAATGCGGAAAACTTCACTGAAAGAATTCTCCTTCCAGAAATTCTCCATGAGCAGGAGGATTTTTTCCTCTCCGTACGTCCGGCCGATAAATCGCAGAACATTCTGGCCTTCCTTGTACATCAGGAACGAGCCATAGATCTTGTCCATGTCCTTCAGCCCGACAACGATGTCGCTCAGTACGGCGTCACGCATTACCATTTCCGCTTGCGTGTCCCAATCGGTGGACCAATACTCGGCAAGGCCTTCGATAAACCAGAGTGGCGGAGTCTTATCCTGTGGCTTTCGGTGATCGATAAGAACGCGCGAAAGCTTGCTGTGCATCATCACGTGCACAAGCTCATGCCGGATCACGTGCCGGAACGCGGCCACAGAGCCATCCGAGGGAATAACGACGCGCCCTTTGAGGAATTCAAAAAACCCACCCACGCCTTCGGGAATAAAGCCACCCGTAGTATTTGTTTGTTCGAAGTGCAGGTGCGAGCTGTAAAAAATGAGCGGCGTGCGACTGGTAAGGCTGTGGTTGAACTTCACCTCAAGTTCCTTGTACGCTTCTTCGGCGAAGAATGCACCCCGCTCGGCGAGGTCTTTCATCTCGGGGTAGTAGTAGATATCGAAGTGCTCGGTCTTCAGTACGTGCCAGTCGAAATTGGTGTACTGAACCTTGTTGCGGCCGAAGTAGAAGTATTGCGCAGATGCCTCTGCCGCGCAAACGAGGGAGAGCAGGAAAACTATAGAGCGCAAGAGGTGTTGCTTCATCGCGGACCCATCAATCACAGTGGAGCTTGGAAGACAATACGATGGTGTGACATTCAAATTCATGATAGGAAGATTCGGCGGGAGTTGCAACTGCTAATCAGTGACGAAATGAGGGCGATCCTACGAACGCTGTTTCAGGTTCGTTTGCATTTCATTCTGTTTTTGATCTAATTTTTCGAGGAGAGCTTCAGTTTTTAACAGGCATTGCATCGGAGTTCATGACGTTCCTCAACCCCCTTCTTCTTTTTGGCCTTGCCGCAGCGGCAATCCCGATTATTCTTCACCTTCTCAACCTCCGCAAGCTCAAGACCGTTGAGTTCTCCTCGCTCCAATTCCTGAAAGAACTCCAGAAAACCAAGATGCGCCGGCTGAGAATCCGACAACTTCTTCTTCTCCTTGTTCGCACCTTGATCATCATTGCCCTTGTGATGGCTTTCTCGCGTCCGGCGTTGAGGGGATCGTTCGCTGGCACAATCGGGACGCACGCAAGGACGACCATCGTTCTCATACTGGACGATTCACCAAGCATGTCCGTCCGAAACGAGCGGGGCGTTCTCTTTGCGCAGGCCAAGGAAGCGGCCGGGGGGATTGTCGACCTGATGAGAGAGGGTGATGAGGTGTATCTCGTCAAGCTCTCCGATGTGCATCATAGAGAAACATATTCTCCGGCGTTTGCGGCTGCGCCGTTGAAAATATTGCTCGACCAGCTTACTCCCACGTACGAGACGGCATCATACCGGAGTGCGTTGGGCATTGCTGCAAAGATTGTTGCGGAATCAAAGAACTTCAACCAGGAAGTCTACCTTATCACCGACAAGCAGGAAACTCAATTCCTGCCGTCTGCGCCAAGCGATTCAACAAATCTTTTTGACAATCGGGCGAAGGTGTTCGTGATCGAAACAGGCATACAACGACAGGGGAACGTCGGTCTTTCAGCCGTTGAAGTCAAAACTCAAATCATCACACTGAACAAACCGGCAAGCCTGCAAGTCCTTGCAAGAAACTTCTCCAACACAGCAATAACAAATGGGATGTTGAGCGTGTATCTTGACGGCGCGAGAGTTGTCCAGCAATCGCTGGATATTGCCTCCGGCGGATCGGAGGTGATCAACGCCTCTGTTATCCCGAAACGCAGAGGTTCATTGCAAGGGTACGTTCAGATTGACGACGATCTTCTTGAACTCGACAACAAGCGGTTCTTTGTTTTGAATGTCCCTGCAAGCATCAAAGTTCTTTTCGTTGGTGCGACGGCACAGGACGTTCGCATCCCGCAGCTCGCTCTGACGCTTGGCGGAGACACAAGCTTCGCCGGTCTCTTCGCAACCCAGCAAATCACGGAGGCGCAGCTCTCCGCAACAGATATCGGCAGGTTCGATGTTCTCGTCTGCAGCAATCTCAAGGGTTTCTCCCCGACTGAGTCAGAACGCCTCGCGCAGTTTGTGAAAGCCGGCGGCGGTTTGATGCTCTTCCCGGGAAATGAAACCAACATCGCCAACTACAACGAAACGGTGTTTGCACGACTGTCGGTTCCCCAGGCATCGGCTGCAAACGCCAATGCCACAAGCGCGGCAGGCGACGTCCAGAGTTTCCTTTCATTCGATAAAATCGACTTTGCTCATCCTCTCTTCACAACATTGTTCGAGCAGCAGTCGGGACGCTCGTCAACGCCGTCGGTCGAATCTCCTCGTGTCTACAAAGCTATTGGTACGACAGCCGGTGTAAGGGGACATCAGATCATCGGGCTCACGAACGGAGGAGGATTCTTGACTGAGTATCCCACTGGTTCCGGTCGCACGCTCTTGTTTTCCGTACAGGCCGGTCTCGGGTGGTCCGACTTTCCTGTGAAGGGGTTGTTTGCACCGCTTCTTCACCGGGCAACTGTGTATCTTGCCGCGCAGGGGCAGACTTCACCCTCGCTTGTTGCAGGAGAAAATATAAAAGTAACGGCACGTTTGAAGGGCCAGAGAGATGGGGAATCGTACGCGCTGACATCGCCGGGCGGCATCGATGAACGAATTGCCCCGAGGTTCCTATCAACCTTCGGCCTTGCTACGTTTGAGTCTTCACATGCCGCCGAAGTAGGCATTTACTCCCTGCGACGGGTTTCTGATTCTCAGTCAGGGTCTCCCAAAGGGCAGGGTATCATTCAAGCGATTCCGGTCAATGTTGATCCTGCGGAGTCCAATCTCCACCGTATTGACGAGAAGAACATTGCTTCATTCTGGAGGAGCATTGGTGTGCGGGCTGATCAAGTAACGGTGTTGCCGGCAGCGAAGAAAATCGATGCCGTTGTCATGGAGTCGCGGTTTGGCGTGGAGCTCTGGAAATACTTCATAGGTCTGGCCGTGGTTCTGGCTCTTATTGAGATGGCTCTTGGACGAGCGGGAAAAGGGGATGAAGCATCTCCCCAGGCGGTCAAAAGTTGACGAAGGTGAACGGAAAGATACAGCTCATTGAGACCGCCGAACATGAACGAGCCATACTTGTTGGTGTTGCGCGGCCATTCGACATATCGGGGAAGCGAACAACACAAGCCGCGCTGCGATCAATCGTTGAGGAGTACCTTGATGAGTTGACGCTCCTCGCGGAATCCGCTGGCGCAGAGGTTGTTCACCGCATCGTTCAGGAGCGACAGAATATTGATGCCGCATACTTCATCGGCAAAGGGAAGGCAGATGAGCTTGGAAAGCTTGTCGGCGAGAAGCGCATCAACATCGTTGTATTCGATGACGATCTTTCTTCCGTGCAAATCCGTAATCTCGAACGGATTATCAATTGTAAGATCATCGATCGGAGCGGCCTTATCCTTGACATTTTCGCATCACGCGCACGGACGCGCGAGGCGAAAGTGCAGGTAGAACTTGCCCAATTGCAATACATGCTTCCCCGGTTGACTCGTCAGTGGACGCACTTGTCGAAACAATATGGTGGGATCGGGACAAAGGGCCCGGGGGAAACACAAATAGAGACTGACCGTCGCGCAATTCGCACGAAGATCAGTCATCTTAAAGCTAAGTTGAAGCAGATCGCAGGAGAACGGGCGGTGCAACGCAAGGGCCGCGACAAGTTTCCCCGCGTGGCTCTTGTTGGATACACAAACGTTGGAAAGTCCACGCTGCTCAATTGGTTCTCCAACGCAGACGTGCTGGTGGAGGACAGGCTTTTTGCAACGCTCGATTCAACCGTTCGTCTTGTTTCACTTTCACCCGCCCAAAAAATTCTACTTTCTGATACAGTCGGGTTCATCAGGAAGCTTCCGCACACTCTTGTGGCATCATTCAAAAGCACGTTGGAGGAAGTAGCAGAGGCGGACATTCTCCTGCATGTCGTTGATGTGAGCCACCCGCTCTTCGAGGAGCAGATCGCCGTCGTCAATGAAACACTCGAGGAGATTGGTGCGCAGGGCAAGGAAACGATACTGGTCTTCAACAAGATCGATAAACTTGCAGATCGAAGCATCGTTGCCCCTCTGACACGCAAGTACGAGAATGCCGTGTTCATCTCGGCAGGACGCGGTATTAACCTGGGATCATTGAAGGAACACCTCATGACGGTTCTCGATAGCAATATCGCCGAGAAGACGATGACCTTTGGGCAGAAAGATTACCAGATTATTTCACAAATCCACGATATTGCTGAGGTCATTGATAAGACGTACGATGGAGATGCCATTACGATCCGTTTCCGCATGAACAAGATGAACGCGGAAAGGTTAGAGAAGATACTAAACCATAAGCCTCATGACTAGACTGCTCACCGCGTTGGCAGCTTCGCAAACTCCAATTCATCGAAATCCTTCCGTTGTGAAAAGCCTATCAACCTCTGTCGATACTGTAACTCCGTTTCATCATCTCCATCAAAAGCCAACAGATCGTCTTCCGTAAACACGAGCCTCAACTGTTTCTGGGGATGCAGCGTTGCCGTTCCCTTCCAGGCGTTCCCATTCTCCATCATCCAGAGAAACCTGATCCGGATTTCCTTATCGATATCCGGGGCGTGAAGCGTTACGCGAGATGTCTGACCCTCGCGCGAGTAATGTATGTGCACCGGGTGACCGCCAAACTGTACCGTGTAATCCACTTTTCGGAGTGTGTCGGGAAGTTTTGGATGCAGGGCAATCACATTTGATGGAACATCGACGCTGATCCCAATGTAATCCTGGTAGACGCTTCGAATCAGCTCGGCCATGCCTGACAGTGAAGCGCTCGCCCCGGCTTGCGCTGCACGGCTTTTGCCGGCCTGCGGACTTACGGCGAGCATGGTGGGCAACGTTCCAGCCATTTCGCCTTCCAACACCTGACGAACCAGCGACTGCGTAAGCTGATAGCTCAAATCCTGCCTGTCAAAGCGAGTGAGTGCATAAGCAAGTTGTCCTGTCAACGAGGTCCAGATGGGGCCATTGAACATGCCTCTTCCGTTTTCTGCTGAGGATTGAAACCTGCTGTCCGAAGCGGCAAGAGTGCCGACACCGTGAGGGTACGCGAGGGTGTTGAACGTCTTCTGCACAACGGACTGCTCCACTGGCTCACTTCCCACGATTTCCAAACAGTACATTGCATTGGGCCGTGGTTCATGTACACCGATCCCATCCCTGGTAAGATGGTCGTACACGAGCTGACGTGTGGTGTCGATGAAGACGCTGCTGAAACTCTTCACTGTCCGTGTGGCGAGCTCAGCCCATCGCTGAGCGGGATCATAATCATGCACGTGTGTCGCGACAAACGAGCTGATGAGCTGTTGAAAGTACCAGAGTAGCTGGATTTCTGCGGCACGGTTGCCGCGGGGAGAATCCTTCATCCATGTTTCCGTATCGCCGTGCACCAGCAGGTTCAAGGAGTCGGTGTGGTACTTCAGTGTTCCTTCCATGCTGCGCTTGATGAGTGGATACATCTCTTGCACCAGAGAGGTATCATTGGTCCACGTGGCATGCCCAAACATTTCGCGGATAAACCACGGTGTAACATCGGCTCCGTCGTACGTGGGAATGCCGTTGCTCACCCTATCAGCGATGCGCCCGAATGTCGATCGGCCGGCAACGGTGTCCTGCCATCGGGCGAGAGTTCGGATTATCCCCGAAGCATCATGATGCTCGCCAGTGGCAAGGCCGATGCCGGCAAGTGAGCGAGCGTTGTCGCGAAGATCCAGTGAGCCGTCCCACGGCAATCCGGCAACAGCAAACGTATCCCTTCCCTCAATCACGAGCGCATCCAGGGAGAGTTTTACCCAGTGTATCGCCTTGTCCAGTTGCCCATCGGAAGTTCTCAGATAGGCGGCATTTAGTAAGTGTTCCATCCGTGCGGCTCGCGCTGCCTCAAGCGACATGATGCGAGAATACCAGTCTCGCACAGGCGGGTCCCCTTGCGGATTGAACATGAGCAGAAAACTTGCCTCCTGTCCAGAAGGAACGACGATGCCATCAGCCGCAGTTCTTCCGACGTCTCCCGCATAAACAGTGATCGTTGCCTTGCCGCGGGATTGCGTCATGGTTAATGCGCTCATATCGCTGGTTCTCGCTTGAATAAACCCGGCGGCAGGCTTCACCTTCAGCGTAATCTTACCGGGTTTTTTTGCATGCACTCGAACCAGATAGGCATGGGTCCCCGCACTGTCGGTAAACTCAAGCGGGGTCACCGTTTCGGTTATCCCAGCTTCATATGTGTTTTCTATAAGATGGGGAAGGATTCTTGTTGATCGAATCGAACGGAGCGGAACATCGTCGATGAAAACTTGATATCCTTCCACCAGGTCGCGGCCATCAACCGACCATATTATGGAATGAGCGCTCTCTGTCTCAGACACACTTCCAAGAAGAAATCCTCCTCGCTTGTCGGACATCATGTACTTCCTCGGTGCACTTTGCACTTCAATGGCAAGCTCGTCGAGGGTTATTGTCTTCCGTACCTCGGCAGGTCTCGGAGGTTTTTGGCACCCAAGAAGAACGATGGTAACAAATAACGCGAGTAGGATCCTCATCATGCGAACGTCCTGACGCTGTGGATGGAAAAGCTCGGTGAGAACGTACAGAAATAAGAAATGATTTCAAAGAAGGAAGTGCAAGACAATGGCTGGCATCCACCTCGTGATTTTGGTATATTGGTTCGAATCTCGATCGTTCATAACCCCTCATAATCCATGCTCAGCCTTGCCATCGAAGCCGCCAAAGAAGCTGGCAAATTTCTGAAATACAGCATCGGCAGAGTGAAGAATGTCGAAGTGAAAAAGGGGGAGGAGCGGAATCTTGTTTCGGAGATCGACAAGATCTCCGAGGAAAAGATCATCAGTATCATCAAGCGACATTACCCGCAGCACGCGATCCTCGCGGAGGAAAGCGGCAGCAGTGACACAAGTTCGGAGTATAAATGGATTATCGACCCGCTGGACGGAACGACAAACTTCCTTCACGGTCTTCCAATCTATTGCGTGACCATCGCTGTTGAGCGAAAGGGGGAGGTAATCGCAGGAGTTGTCTACGACCCGAACTTGGATGAGCTGTTCACCTCCGAAAGAGGATCAGGCGCGTATCTGAATGGCAAACGTATGTCTGTGTCACATACGGCAGAACTTATCCAAAGCCTGCTGGTGACCGGCTTCCCGTACGACATTGCGAAGAACCCCGATCATGCAGTCGAGCACTTTGTGAACTTCCTGGCCGAAGCCCGGGGAGTGCGCCGACTCGGCTCAGCTGCTCTTGATCTTGCCTACATCGCGGCGGGGCGGTTCGACGGCTTCTGGGAAGTGAATCTGAATCCGTGGGATATGGCAGCGGGAATGCTGTTCGTCAGTGAGGCAGGAGGGAAGGTTACTGATTTCGCGGGTGCACCGTCGTCGATATACAAGAAGCAGGTGTTGGCCAGCAACGGACGCGTTCATCAGGCAATGGTACAAGTGCTTGCAAAGTCGGACAACCCCGCGATCCCTCCGCCAACCAAATGAGAATGTTGGCCCAGAAATGAGAAGAGCCCTCTCGAAAGGGGGCTCCTATTCCACTCGTAATTCCCAAGCGAATCAGAATTTCTTGATCATATCCAGCAGCAGATACACAAACATTCCCGCGAATACCAAAAGGAAGAACGATGTGATTCCAAGAAGAACGAATCGCTCTTTCGTCTTCTGCTTGTCGATTCGCCGGACCGGGTGTGTCTTGACCACAAGGTCGCCGGTGATTTTGGTCTGACAGGAAAGCCGGGTGTTCTTCCCAACTTCTCGTGCAAGGAGGAGATTCCCGGTCAGTGTTGCTTCCTCATCCTGACCGCGGGGAGAGACGCCCTTCCCATCTACAACCTCGACCGCACATGTGCTGCAGAAATTGTGTCCGCGGCAGTTCGTCAACATGGAGAGCCCCTTATACGGGGTGACGTCAAGCTTCAACATAACAGCGCGCAGGTTGGACCCGGGCTCAACCTCAAACGCGCGGTGTTCATTATGGAATGTTACAACGGGCATTCAGCGTTCTCCGGGGATTTCGTAGTTCGATAGCCTTCTGCAGACGAAAACATGCAATCTGAATGTAAAAATACGGAATTTTTCCAAAATGTCAATGCAGCTCCGGTGGCGTCCAAGGTCGTATGCCGTCAGAATCGATGAACGCGCGCACTGCGGGTTTGGGCGGAGACGCATGTTCTCCTATACGGATCGCAGACGTAAGGTCAGAAAGAGCGGATTCAAGCGCACGTTCTTTGTCCGTGTAGACGATTGCAAGCGTCTCCCCCTTTTCAACCTTGTCGCCCACCTTTTTGCGAAACACGATTCCAGCTTTTGGATCGATCATGTCATCGACGTGCTGCCTGCCCGCGCCCAACTCCGTCGAGATCATACCGATGCGCAATGTTTCGAATCCCGTAACGTAGCCGCTCGTTGTACTCTTCACTTCTCTCGCGAATCGCGACATGACGGGATACAGCTCGGGCTGCTTGAGATACAGTACGTCTCCTCCCTGTCGCTCGACAATCTGTAAGAACTTCTCATACGCTTTTCCCGACCAGACTGCTGAGTGGCAAAGCTTCATTCCCTCTTCAATGGAATCAGCCTTTCCACCCAGGTGAAGCATTGCTCCGCCAAGGACGTAGGTCACCTCCATGAGATCTGGAACATTCTTTCCACGCAGGCACTCCACCGACTCGAGAACTTCCAACCAATTCCCCACGGCCGTTCCAAGCGGCTGGTTCATATCGGTGATGAACCCGATGGTCTCCTTGCCAACTCCTGTACCGATGGAGACCAATGCCTTCGCAAGAGCAACAGCATCATCATACTCTTGCATAAACGCCCCGTTGCCTGTTTTCACATCAAGCACCAGCGCGTCGATGCCCTCAGCGAGTTTCTTGCTCATGATGCTTCCAGCAATGAGCGGGACAGATGCTACCGTCGCGGTCACGTCGCGGAGCGCGTACATTTTCTTGTCCGCAGGGGCGATGTGGTCTGTCTGACCGATGAGTACGGCGCCAACATCACCGACGATTTGCTTGTATTCGCTGACGGACAGGTTTGTTCGAAAGCCGGGAATCGATTCCAACTTATCGAGAGTACCACCCGTGTGCCCGAGCCCGCGACCGGAAATCATCGGAACCGGAACACCGCAGGCCGCCACGATAGGCACCAGGATCAGCGATACTTTGTCTCCGACACCGCCCGTGGAATGCTTGTCGACCTTGCGACCGGGAATTGTCGAGAGATCGATGACCTCGCCTGAATGCAGCATGACATCAGTCAGCGCCACGGTCTCTTCAACGGTCATCCCTTTGAAGTAGACCGCCATCAAGAAGGCAGACATCTGATACTCCCGCACATCTCCCCGGACGTAGCCCATGACAAAATATTCGAGCTCTTCTTTGGACAGCGCGTCGCCGTTGCGTTTCTTACGGATGAGTTCTACAGGATTCATACGTGCGAAAGAAGTTTGGGAAAGGAAGAGATCATAAAATCGGGATCGTATTGTGCCAACTCATCCGCGCTACATGCGCCATAGGTTACCGCGCAGGTTGCTACGTTGGCGTTCTTGCCGACCAGCATGTCCTTGTCGGTATCCCCGACCATCAATGTATCCCTGCGT
>CAYPVN010000004.1:26654-28204 GCA_964414155.1 uncultured Chitinophagales bacterium | reverse complement strand
CCCAATCTGAGGTAAGAATCGAATGCGTACTTGCTCTTACTATACTTTAGGGTGATTTGCTCGAATGCCTTCGCACTTGATGAGAAGTCGTTCAGCTTGTGTTGGGACCATCCTAAACCGTACAAAGCATCCAGGTATTTCGTGCTCTTCGGATGTGTGGTTACAACCACGCCGTAATTGTTCCGCGCACTCTTGAAATCTCCCGCCTGGTAGTACGATTCCCCAAGCCAGAAGTAAGCCTCGTCAATTCGGTTATGTTTGGGATAGGCTTTGAGGAATTGATTGAATCGAAACGCCGCTTCTTTGAATTGCTTGAGCTTCGTCAATGTCCAACCTTCCTGAAACATCGCATCAGCAACAACATCCGCGGGAGCATTGGTGACAGATGTTGCTGCCTTAAACGCCTCGCGTGCCTTGTCGTACTCGTTTTCAACAAGATAGGTCTCGCCCTGCATCTTGTATGCCTCTGCGAGCACATCGCTTTTCGGGTATTGTTTCACAAGCACGGCGAAGCTCGACTGAGCCTTCTTATATTGTAAATCTTCGAACTGAATAAGGCCGAGCTCATAGAGTGCATTATCCGAAAAGTCGCCAGCCGGCCTGCGGTTGGGAACATCAGCAAGTACTCGTTGCGCCTCGGCCCTGTTGCCAGCGAGCTTCAAACTTACCCCCTCACGGTATAGTGATGCGTGAGCAACGTCATCGCTTCCCTCCGCAAGCTCACCAAAAATCGTCGCAGACTTGGCATAGTTGTTTTCATTTAGGAATGTCCACGCGAGAGAATATTTGACTTCCCTCTCAAGCCGGTGGCCCGGGTATGTCCTCAGAAAAGACTCGTACTGACGCAGGGCGTCCGGGTAATCCTCAAGATTGTAGTACGACTCGCCGATCAAGTATTCGGCCTCACCTCGCTCGTTGACTTCGGAAATCTCCTTCTTTGCTGCGGTGAGCTTATCGATGGCCAACCGGAACTCCTTGGCCTGAAAGAGACACTCACCTATCCTGACACGAGCAGAGGATGTCAGGTAGCTGGTTGGAAACTTTGCAAGCAATTCCTGATAGCTCTCCAGTCCCTTTCTAAACTCTTGCGTTTGCTGCAAAGTCCATCCGATCGAATACAGCGCGTAATCGGCGAGCCGGTTTTTCGGATAGTGCTCGTAGCCAAGCTGATAATATTTCAACGCATTGGGGATATCGCCGGATTTGAAATGTGACTCTCCGATCCAATATGCTGCTTCACCTGCGAGGTCACCTTTGCCGTATTGATCAAGCACCTGCTTGAACCTCGAGGCGGCTCCTGGATACTGCTTGTTTGCAAATTCAATTTCGCCGAGCCGGAATAATGCATCGTCGCGAAGGGGGCTCTTTGAAAATTCACGAACAAACGCCTCGTAACGCTGTGTGGCACTACGGGTTTGTTTTACGCTGTAGAGGCATTCGGCAGTGAGGTAGAACGCATCGGCTCGCTTCGCGCTGTTGGGGTACGTTTGGAGAAATCGACCGAGTTCCTCGAATGCCAATTGAAATTGCCCATCCTTGTACAATCCATA
>CAYPVN010000004.1:14627-26554 GCA_964414155.1 uncultured Chitinophagales bacterium | reverse complement strand
TCTCTCGAAGCCTGGCGCCAGTTCGACGAATCGAAGGTAGACGAGAGGACGCCGACTGGTTTGGGTGCTTGTAGTTGGAGAACAGGGTTGTCAATGGCGGTGGGATTGGTCTCCTGTTGAGTGTTCATTTCGAACTGAGGTTCAGAGATCACGCCACTACCAGTTCCCAATGCCCCGGAACGATCCTGTTCAATCCTGGACTCGATCGTTGCACCGACCTTGCCACTTGACGGACCTTTTCCAGATGGATCGACAACCAACGCATTGGACTCCCCCTGAACCTGCTGCTGGGGTGACGTATGCTGTTCGAGAGGCAGTTGTTCAGGAGACAATTCGTTTTTTTCAACCGGGGCTTCAATGATGAACGGTTCTATTTCAGGAGTTCTCAACATCATAAAATAAGTCACAACACCCGCAACCGCTACCCCCAAAACTGAAAGCGCGTAGGCAGGAACCGGTCGTGCCACGATGCGCTTAACACGGGACCGATGTGCCTCCTCATGGACGCGTCGCTGCAGCTCAGCTTCAAAAAACCAGGGGGCCTTCAATTTTGCAAGGCCCCTCAGGGCTTTTTTCAGCCTCTCTTCAGCATCCCCCGCACGATGTGTAGGTTTCTCCTCAGACATTATCAATCATTCCATAGATCTTTGAGCATTTCCTGGAGATGCGTGCGGCCGCGGTTAATTCTGGATTTCACCGTTCCTATCTTTAGGCCAGAGATTGCAGCGATTTCTTCGTAGGACAATTCCTGAATATCGCGCAGAACGACAACCTCTTTATACTTGGCCGGTAGTGCATCGAGCGCCTTCTGAATCCGCTGCTCTCGGATGCTCGTCTCTACCAGCGCATCGGTTTGAGAACCTTCATCAGGAATATCACTAAGCACTTCCCTTTCGCTGTCTCCTTTTCCCCAGAAGGTAACAACACTACGAAGCTTCTTCCTCCGCAACTGGGTCTTTGCGAGATTCGTTGCTATCGTGTATACCCATGTGGAGAACTTCGCCACAGGTTTGTACGAATGCTTGCTCCTGTACACCCTTATGAACGTTTCCTGGACGATATCATTGCAGTCATCCCAGTCGCCGATGAACCGGAACACAAAGTTCGTCAACGGATCCTTGAACCGACCGACCAGCAGCGTGAAAGCAGCCTCGTTTTCCTCCTGGAACTCCGCAATAAGCTCTTCATCCGTGAGCTCGCTCAGGGTCTTCGGCATTCGTTCAAACTCAGTTGTTTAACCACCCGGTGCGGAGAATGTTCCAATTGCGTCATGAATTGCAGAATCGTCAGCACAACACCAGATTGGAGTTTTTAAGGAGACGAACAACCAGGCTATGCATAATCTGTTTCGGATCGATTATTGTAAACTTGAGTTGTTCATCAGCTTCGGCAAGAAGTCCAAACGCGTGTTCGATGTCAGATGGAGCGAAGAGGCGCGCTGCCTCCTGGTATTCCCTCAGGAAGTACGGATTGATGTTTGCAGCACTCGCTATCGCATTATGTGAAGTCCCCTGCCGTTGTAAGTCCGACAATCGCCACAAAGCAAGGAAATAACGCGTCAACATGAAAATAATCAGAGTGCCACTCTCACCGGAGTCCAGCATCCGCTCCATGATCTCCACAGAACGCGCGAGGTTTTTTGCGCCAAGCGTTTTCTGCAACTCGAAGACATTGAACTCCTTTGAAACCCCAACAACCGCACGGATATCGGCTTCCGTAATCAGTTTCCTCTCGCCAATAAAGATGTACAACTTATTCAGTTCGTTCTGTATCTCGCGAAGGGACGTGCCAATATGCGCCGTCAACATCTTGCTCGCTTCAGATTCAATGTCCTTTCCTTGCTGTCTCACACGTTTAACCATCCATGATGGAACCTGGTTTTCATAGAGGGGTTTGAACTCAAACACACTCCCTGTCCGTTTTGCAGTTGCGTAGGGTTTCTTCCGGAAGTCGGGTTTGGTGGAGAGAAGAACCAACGAAGTTGTGGGGGAAGGATTTTCAATGTAGGTTGACAGAAGCTCCTTGTTGGCGAGTTTGTCCATGTCGCGCACAACAACGACACGCCGCTCAACCATCATCGGAAAAGACAGCGCATGCAGGATGATCTCTCGAGCATCGGCTTCATTTCCATAGACGACATCTAAATTGAAACCGCGGTCACCTGCATTGAGCGCGGCATCAATAACGGATTGCGTGGCTTCAGAGGAAAGGAAATCCTCTTCACCATGAAACAGATAGACCGGAGCGAACCGTCTTTCGGACAGCGAACGCTGGAGATCATCGTATGTAAGGCCGGTCGTTGCCATCGCCCTTGTATGACGTCAGCAGCCCATGAGATTGTTTACTTCTTCTCTTCCTTCTGCTGCTGTGCACCTTCTCTTTTGATCGTCACTTTTTTCATCACGACATCGACCTTCGGTTTCCCGTCAGTCGGCCCCATGGCCGGAATAATCTCCACCTGACCTATCGCATCGACAACATCCAGCCCCTTGGACACCTTTCCGAAAATTGTGTAGTTCTTCGGCAGACCCGTATTGTCACGCAACATGATAAAAAACTGGCTGGTGTTTGTATTCGGGCCACGGTTGGCCATTGCGACCACGCCTTTTTTGTACCCTTCTTTGTAAGAAGGAGTATTGGGATTCAACTCGTCATCGAATTCTTTTCCCCAAATACTCTTTCCTCCTGCTCCGGTGCCCGTTGGGTCACCTCCTTGGATAACAAAGCCCTTCGAGATGCGATGGAAGATTATTCCATCAAAGTACTTCTTCTCTGCAAGCTTCAGAAAATTCTCCACGGTCTTGGGTGCATCTGCGGGATAGAATTCTAATTCGATGGTCCCCATTGTCGTTTCAATGACCGCGTACTCTTTGAGATTGTCCATCTTAGTTTTTTTCCCCTCTTTGGTCTTTCCCTTGTTTTGGGCAACGCCCGTGACCGACAATGTAAGCAATAGCACCATCACGACCAGGCAGTATTTGAAGATTGCACTATGAATCATTGATGTTCCTCCTTGGTGATTAGAAATAATACGTGAAACCAAACCTTACGCCGAGTCCGAAAAAGTGGAGTGTGGGAATTGAACCAGCCGAAATTGTTCGCGTGGAAGTTGTCAGGTCACCGATGAATTCCCAGCGGAGATTCCCGCCAATGTAGCCGTAGAAGTCTTCGCCAAAAGCTGTGTTGGCTTCGAGCTCTACAACAGTTCCCAAGCCGTGTCCGGTGAGTCTATCGTTAAGAGTTCCGAAAGATTCTGAGAGAACTCCGATATGATATCCGCCACCCGCACCAACCTTAACGTTATACGAGCCTTCTTCCACCAACACATACTGCCCGATTACTGTCGGCATGTGAGTGGAAAACGAAAACTCAGCCGGCCCGAAGAGACTCTCCACGTTATATGTTCCCAACAAGTAAGCATACTCGAACTTCAAAATCCAATCCAAAGACAAAGGAACAGATACCGAGCCGAAAAATTCCACCGCCGACTTAAACTCCGGGAGACGCCCACCTCGCCCAACCCTCCCGTTGATGTAATCAACAACATCCTGTGGATTCACATAACTGACACCCATGCCGATTGAGACACCTGGTCTCGGCTCTGGTTCAATCGCCAATGGCTGGGTTGGTGGTGCACTCGAAGGCAGCCTCACAAGTGGCTCGATGAAACTTACCCATTGCGCTTCTGTTTGTTCGCTAAGTAAAGATGAGAGTATCACAGCAATGATGAAGTGGGCAACCCCTTTCATCGCTCCGACTTCTCCGCAGAACCAACTGCTTCAGAAACCTTTATATGATCCTGAATAAGGTAGTACAACCCGACCAATGTCCCACCAATAAATGTCACGGCATGTGTAACAGTGGCATAACTGAGCGCGGTCTCTTCGGGAATTTGGAAGAGCCGCGACAAGGTTTGCGATGCGAAGAAGTGATAGGTACCAGTCCCGCCGGGCGTCGGTATGGCAAAGCCGATGCTCGAAATCGCTTGCAGCACGATGGCCGACCCGAACCCGAGCTGGTGCTGAAGATTGAATGCGAAAAAGGCAACATAGAGCATCAGAATGTACAAGAACCAGACGATCACACTAAAGAATGTGATGATAAAAAAATGTCGCGGTTCTTTCAGAAACAGAAAGCCATCGAGGAACGAATGCGCGATCCGTTCAAGTTTTTGCGAAATGTTTGCCGATAGTACCTTTGAGAGTAGTTTCAGAAGGCCGTTGGTCCAATCGCGGCGCGCCATCAACACTGTGACCAGGACGATGAAGATAAAGACTGCAATCGAAATGGTCATGCTGGTTTGCTTGAGCCAGGGAAACGTCTCGTAGAGCGGACCATCATAAACGACAGGGACAATCGCCACCAGAATGAGGAATGATACCGTGTCCATAATCCGTTCAACAACGATCGTACCCAGAGCGGCGCTTTTCGGGATCGATTCCAGACGGCCGATCGCATACGGCCGCACAAGTTCACCTGCACGTGGCAGCACGTTATTCATCAAATACCCAACGAGGACGCTGGAGAAAAGATTTCGCATGCCGATGTCCCGCTTGATCGGGTTCAGCATGTACCGCCAACGCCATGCACGGAAGAAATGGCTGATCATGAGAAGAACAAACATGATCAGCATCCACCAGTAGTTCGCACTCTTGATGGAAATAAAAAGAAGATCGAGGTCAATGCCACGAAAAGCAATATAAAGGAAGACAACCGTGATGAGTGCGCTGATAACGTATGTAAGGGTTCTGCGGGTACGCTGAGTCATCGCGGCGATTGCGCGCTATCGGGGTATGATGCTCTAACGAAGATCAACAACCTGGACTCCTTCTGAAATCTTGAACACGAATCGCGAATCCTGAAGGCCTACATTCACCTGCAGTTCATCAACCACATACTCAGTCTCTTTCCCATTCGCGTCCACAAGCTCCACCTTTTTGATGAACCAAGTTGATTCATCCACCCATAACTTCATGGATTTGATAATCGAGTCGTCGTCCTTCGGCACAAGCTTCAGCACCACCACTTCAACCTTTCTCCACTTTTCGTTTCCGATCAGCGTCGCGTAGAAATCACCCGATGAACCGGTGAGGACTCTCTCTGGTGTCATCGAACGTTCATCCAACTTGAAATCATCGATGAGCACCTGATTATTGGGAACGGAATACGACCAGACTGTTTTTCCATCTGTAACGATGGTCTGATCGCCAAGCTCCATCCGATACCTGTTCTTCTTCTTCAAATATAAGGAGCCGCTTGTTTTCTGCTCGATCCTTGAGATGCCGAAAACCACTCGTTGTGAAAACTTAAGCTGGGCATCAGTTACCGATTCGTATTTTTGCCGGACCTTGTCGAGCAGTTCCTGAGCATTCTCACCTGCTACAAGAGGCCTTGAAAAACAACCAACCAACACCGCCACCACCAATAGTCGTCTCCACATTTCCCACCTCTGTCTTTTCTCAGCCATTTAGAATAACCTCCAACTCCGCTTCCGATTCAACAAGTACTTCACGTGCTTTGCTGCCATCAAACGGACCGACAATGCCGGCGGATTCCAGTTCATCAACCAGGCGCGCGGCTCGCGAATAACCAACCTTGAGTCTTCGCTGCAAGAGCGAAACCGACCCTTGCTGATGGCGGACAATAAGCCGTGCGGCTTCTTCGAACAATTCGTCACGATCACCGCCGTTCATGCTCTCCGCATTGCGCTTCTTCTCGACGATGGATGGAAGATTGAACGGCTGAGAGTAACCCTTTTGTTTGGCGATATGATCCATCACGGCGTCGACTTCATCTGTGGATATGAACGCATTCTGCAGACGGACGGGCTTCGGACTGCCGCTCGCAAGGTAGAGCATGTCACCGTCGCCAAGCAGTTGTTCCGCGCCATTCATATCGAGGATTGTCCGCGAGTCTGTCTTCGAAGCGACCTGGTACGCGATGCGTGCGGGGAAATTGGCCTTGATCACGCCGGTAATGACATCCACGGAGGGGCGTTGGGTTGCAACGATGAGGTGGATACCAACGGCACGCGCCAACTGCGCGAGACGGGCGATCGGCTCCTCCACTTCCTTGGCGGCTGTGATCATTAAATCGGCGAGCTCGTCGATCACGACAAGAAGATACGGCATCTTGGAATGCACGACTGCATCGGTGCTCTTTAACCGGCCGGATTTCATGCGCTCGTTATAGTCGACAACATTTCGCACACCGGCGGCGGCGAGCCGGTCGTATCTCTTCTCCATTTCATACTCCACCCCCTTCAGTACAAGCACCGCATTGCGCGGCGTCGTGATGATGTCCTCATCCACGTCGGGCGAAACCGCGAGGAAGTGGTTACGGAGATTCGCATACTGAGAGAGCTCAATCTTCTTCGGATCGATGATGACGAATTTCAAGTCGGAGGGGTGCAATCTGTACAGCAGACTCGCAAGGATCGTGTTTATGCCGACACTCTTGCCCGATCCGGTCGACCCGGCAATGAGCAGATGCGGCATTCGCGAAAGATCATCGGTAAAAACCTCCCCCGAGATGGTCTTGCCCATTGCCAATGGCAGATACGCTGAGGTGTCTCGGAACTTCGTTGAATTGATAACGCTGCGAATCGTCACCAACGAACGGTGATGGTTTGGAATCTCCACTCCCACCGCAGACTTGCCGGGAATCGGCGCCATGATACGAATTCCCTTCGCGGCAAGCTTCAACGCAATGTCATTTTCAAGACTCACAATCCGGCTGATCTTCACGCCGCTAGCAGGAACAAGCTCATACAAGGTGACTACGGGACCGGGCGTGACGCTTACACTTTCCAGCTCTACATCAAATTGAGCAAGGGTGTCTCTCAGAAGATCTGCGTTTCCCTTCAACTCATCTTCATCGACGTCTTCCTTTCCCGCACGAGGAGCATCGAGCAAGTCGACCGACGGAAAAACATAGTCGATGTCTTCCGGTTGTGTGGGCTTGGCCGCAAGAAGTTTCGTCTCACCCAAAGTCTCGTCGCCTTCGACAGGCACCCTTTCGATTTCGATATGCAACTCTTTGGGCCGGCGCGCAACGACGCCCGGCATTGCACTCTTTGCATCCGTGTCTCCCTCTTCTTCGGAATCGTACTCACGTGCAGGGGTCGGTTTTACATCCTTGGACGACATACGTTCAAATGCAGGCTCTTCTGCCGGGGGCTGCGTGATCCTCACCGGCGCTCGTGTAGCTACAGCAGCTTCAGCAGTACGCTTTGCAAGGCGCTCCTCTTTCCGCGAAATCCTCTTTCGCTCAAGCCAATCCATGAAACGAAGGGATACATGCTTGAGGCGGTCAATTGTTCTATGAAGGTCAAGGTCGATTGCGAGGACGGCCGTTATCAGAAGGCCCGTGAGCAGAACAATTGAACCTCCAGCGCGCCCAAGAAGCTGTGAGAGGACGGCAGCAAGGAAATCGCCGACCACTCCGCTCCACTGCATTCCAAGTCCACCCTGGCCAAAAATCAATCTCATCATTCCGAACGTTGCGGCAATCAGCAGCGCACTGATGATTGTGTAGTTGGTGGCGATAACAAGACGACGCAGATCACCCTTTCGAAGCAGGGTCCAGCCGAAGGCCATTGCAAGAATCGGAAGACAGAAAACTGCATAACCGATCGTCGACTTGATGAGGGTGTTGGAAATGATTGCGCCCACAAGACCCAGCCAGTTGTGCGCCGTGTCGGCCTTTGCCCGGACGAGCGGATCGCCGGTAAACACTTTGATAAGATCGGAAAGGCGGATGTCGGCGTTCGCTTCGTCCGAGGCATCGTACGAGACGAGAGCGAGAAAAGTCAGGAGAGAAAACGCTATCAGGAGCACCGCGAGCACGGTGATCTTTCGTTCCGATTTCGTCAACGCCTTCCTGCGAGGTGAAGGTGCGAAATCATTCCGAGGGCGATTTTGTACGGCCATTGGTTCGTGACGCGTCATCAAGATACTCGGACCTTGGCGACTTCCTTCTTCTCGACATCACGTTTCCACTTTATCACGTTGCCGACCATCTGCGGAAGCACCGGGATCGTGTCGATGTCTGCGCAAATGTCGAGATCCTTTTCAAAGCCTATCTCTGCCAGATACTTTCCATGTTCGGAATTCTTGACCATTTTCAGGATGCCTTTGCCAAACGCCTTGTACAGCGTCAATGCACCGAGCGCACCATCCGAAAGGTCAGGGTTCAACGATTTATCAAGCGAGAGACGATGAACGAGCATGCCTCCGCACACGGCGTCTTCAATGGCAAACATTCCATTCGTGCCGGCGCAAATGACCGTCAGATCACGCTTTTGTTGCTTCAGGAAATTCACCACCGTGCCGATATTGACAAACCCGCACACCAAGAGGACCCCCGCGTACCGGGCCTTGTCGATCGCGTACGAACCATTCGTCGTGCTGAAGATGATCGACTTACCCTTCACCTTCTCCTCTGTATACTCCAACGGGGAATTGCCGAGATTGAATCCCTCGATCATTTTTCCCTGCCGCTCGCCCCCTCGGAGAACATAGTCCCCGAACAGATTACCCGATATCTTCACAGCTCGCTCGACGGACGTGACAGGAATGATTTCCTTTGCCCCATTATTGAGCGCAGCCACAATCGTCGTGCTGGCTCTCAGAACGTCGATTACGACAACCGTTGTCTCTCGGAACGAAAGCTCATCCGCTTTGTGCGGTGTGAAATGCAGTTCAACCCGCATATACCAATTCCTCCCCTGAACCTACAAAAATTATTTTTTTATGAACGGAACCGGAACAACAGTCGCCCGCTGTCTCTTCCCCCTGATGAGAACATCAAACTCCGCGCCGGAGATAGCATATGCTGAACTGACGTAGCCCATCCCGATCGCTTGCTCAAGTATAGGTGAAAAAGTCCCCGAGGTCACTGTGCCGATCGTCGTACCGTTTGAGTGAAGTGTGTATCCCTGCCGGGGAAAAACTTTGTCCTTTAATGTGAAGCCCACCAGCTTGCGCTTCAGTCCCTCAGCCTTCACTGCCTTTATCGCGTCGCGTCCGTTGAATTCCGGCTTGTCGATTTTCGTAATCCAACCAAGTCCGGCTTCCAGCGGATTGGTAGTCTGATCAATGTCGTGGCCGTACAAACAAAACCCCATTTCAAGCCGAAGTGTATCGCGTGCACCCAGACCAACCGGACCGATCATGAACTCCTTGCCGGCTTCCATTACTGCCTGCCAAATCTTCTCGGCGAGGTTTTTGTCAGAGGGAAAATAGAGTTCAAACCCGGGTTCACCGGTATAACCGGTCCGCGATATCACCATATCAACGCCGGCAAGTTGATGACGAATGAAATGGTAATACGGGATGGAGGACAAATCTGCCTGCGTCAGCTTTTGCAACGTCGGAAGCGATTCCGGCCCTTGGACCGCGAGCAACGAAATATCATCGCTTCGATTCTTGAGCTTCACATCGCCGGAGAGATACTGTTGCATCCAGGTAAAATCTTTCGCGATGTTCGACGCGTTGACCACCAGCATGAAGTGGTCACCCATATTGTAGACCAGCAAGTCATCAACGATCCCGCCATCGTCATAGCACATCGCCGAGTACTGCACCCGGCCTTCTCTCAGCTTTGACGCGTCGTTGATAGTCATTTTTTGCACAAATGCAAGGGCGTCCCTTCCCCAGATTTCGATCTCGCCCATGTGCGAAACATCGAACACGCCAACAGTCTCACGAACACGTCTGTGTTCTGTGATTATGCCATCATACTGGACGGGCATTTCATAGCCGCCGAACTCAACAATCTTGGCTCCGACTCTGCGATGAATATCAAAGAATGCTGTCCGCTTAAGATCCATGTGACCTGCCCGACAAGAAAAATCGACCGTCTCTAACTGTACAGATCAGTGATGTCTTTCCCATGTTTACGCGAAACGACACGAAACTCTCCCATAGGAATGGATGTATCCAGATCCAGCGAAATCCACACCATATGCTTGAGCATGATTTTCTGTAAACGACTCGGCGTTCCGACTGTCAGCGTTTCTCCCAACTCGGGATTAACGCGGAGGGTGAGTCTAAATTCCTTCGATTCAGCTTTGAACCGCCGCAACCATCTCTCAAAATGGTTGATTGTTGTCGTTTTCGATTGAACGAGCCCCGTACCGCCGCACACGGGGCATGCCTCGGTGAAGCTGTGCACAATGCTCTGCCTTATTCGCTGGCGTGTGATCTGGACGAGGCCGAATTCCGTCATCGGAAGTACCGTCACCTTTGCGCGGTCCTTGCGGAATTCCTTCTTCACCTCCTCATACACCTTCTTCTTGTTCCGTTCATCATCCAAATCGATGAAATCGCAGACAATGATGCCGCCGATGTCTCGCAATCGCAATTGTCGGCAGATTTCTCGGGCCGCTTCAAGATCCGTCCGCAGGGAATTCTGTTCCTGCTCGCGCTTGGCAGCATAGCGGCCGCTGTTCACATCGATCACCATCATTGCCTCGGTCGGCTCAAGGATGATGTAGCCACCACTCTTTAGCCAGACCTTGCGGCTTAAGGTCGTCTCGATTTCCTTCTCGACTCCATACGTATCGAAGATGGGGCGCCGTTCTTTGTGGAGCTCGATCTTGTCCAGGAATTGTGCAGAGGTGTACTTAACGTACGCTGTGATTTCTTTAAAGAGCTTCTTCGAATCGACGACAACGCGTGAAACGTCGTTCGAGAACAAATCACGGATGACGCTCGACGTGGTCGACATATCTTTGTATACGAGGCAGGGCGCCTGTTCGGATTTGACTGTCTTCTCAATTTCCCGCCACGTCTTGATCAACCCTTCAAGATCGTTTCGCAACGATATCTCGTCCTTCCCTTCGGCAACAGTCCGGATGATGGTGCCGAATCCTTCGGGCAAGATACTCTGAACAATCTTACGCAGCCGGCGTTTCTCTTTGAAGCTGGTAACTTTTTTGGAGATGCCGATCTTTCCATCGAAGGGAAGCAGAACAAGGAAGCGCCCGGCAAGAGAAACCTCCGATGTCACCCGAACACCTTTCTTACCGACAGGCTCCTTGGTGATTTGCACGATGATCTCCTGCCCTTTTTGGAGTTGGATGTCTCTCCGAGGGGGCCGACCGTTTACCCGATTGCGTCGTTGTTCGCGCGGTGGAGGGGGTACTTCAGGCGGATTTTCAGAAGGTGGGGCGGAGTGTACTGCCGTTACCGCTGCAGGTTCCGCAACGGCAACTTCCTCATCCTCTTCGGCTTCATCATCGTCACCAAGCATCGCGGAGTATTCCTCGAAGCGGTTGCCGATGTCCGAGAAGTGAAGGAAGCCATCCTGACCCAGTCCGATGTCAATGAAAGCGGCTTTGATACCCGGCATTACCTTGGCGACCTTGCCAAGGTAAATATCGCCGACCATTTTTGTCTTGGTGGCTGTCTCAACAAAGAGCTCAGCCAGGCGGCCGTCTTCCGTAATTGCAATACGGGTTTCGTTGGCCGCCGCGTTTATGATAATTTCTTTCTTCATGCCTGAAGAGTAGTTCCCGGCCTTTCTGTGATATGTGGATACGACCATCCACCAGACCGGAGCGGTGCAGGCAATCCTGAAGGGGCCGAGGGGCGTTCGGTGCGAACGCAGCGTCCAACAAGGTACGCAACCTGTTGGGATGCACGGGCCGCCAGGCAAGCTCTCCGCAGAGCGCGAGAGGCAAATTCTGTGTTAGATGATTTGCCTATATCAGCTACGGCAATAGTGGACAAGATTTATCGGGGCAACACGCTACAAATTAGTAGCTCCGTCCCCCTCATTCATACTCTCAAATGCTGTTGGTAAGTTAAGAAAAATCCACCCGCTATGCAAATACGGAACAGGATGGGCAAAATCAAAGAGGTCAAGCTACCCCGCGTCACACTTTTGGTAACCGACCGTTGCTTCCTTCCGGACCTGGCGGG
>CAYPVN010000004.1:12175-14527 GCA_964414155.1 uncultured Chitinophagales bacterium | reverse complement strand
ATGATGGAAGTGGCGAGTGAAATTCCTCGTGAGAAACTTGATGAGTTAAGCCGATTCTTGAATGAACGTCTCAGCGGACTTACCATCCATCAGATCCGGGAGACGTTTGCCGAACGTGTGAAGGATGCCGCCAACGAGGATACAGGCCTCATCCGGCTTTTCATTGATTCTGTCGACAAGCTTTTTGTTGCAAACAAAACGGAAAAGCTCCACATCGGAGGCCGCGAAGGCATTATCGGACAACCGGAGTTCGTCAACGCGAAAGACTTCCGGGGTGTGATTGAGTTGATCAGCAATGAGGAGATCATCATCCACGTGCTGGAGAAAACCGAAGCCGCCCCCCGTGAGGTTAAGGTCTCCATCGGTGAGGAGAATGAGAACGAAAAAATGAAACCGTACAGCATTATTACTTCGACTTACACATTCGGTGATGTGACCGGTTCAATCGGGGTCATTGGTCCGACACGGATGCGGTACGACAGAATGATCCCCCTCGTAGACTACGTCGCACGAACTGTTTCAGCATTGTTTCCCAATTCAAATCGAACATAATGGCAGACGAGCAATCCAAAAAGAATGGAGTCGAATCAAACGATCAGCCTTCAGACAAGACCAACGAGCAGTCAGAATCAGCCCAAGCTGCACAGGCGTTAACCACAGAAGAACAACTTCGACTGAAGCTTGCTGAGGCCGAGAAAGCTGCCGAGTCATATAAAGATCAGTTCCTTCGCAAGGCTGCTGAACTTGAAAACTACAGGCGCAGGTCCGAGGCCGACTTCATCAATCTCATCAAGAATGCTAGCGAGGGCCTGCTCGCATCGTTGCTGCCGGTCCTTGATGACTTCTCTCGCTCCTTAAAGTCGGGCAAAGACACCAAGGACTTCGACGCCTTCTATAAGGGCGTTGAGCTTATTTACAATAAGTTCTCAAAGCTTCTGGAAGCCCAGGGGCTCACGCCTTTTGAATCGGCCGGCAAGCCCTTCGATGTCGCATACCATGATGCGTTATTGCAAATCCCACGAAGCGACGTTCCGCCTCACACTGTTGTCGAAGAGGTCCAGCGCGGCTACAAACTCAACGATAAGGTGTTGCGCCATTCCAAGGTCATCGTCTCAACCGGAGAAGACTCTCCGAAGGAACCTGACACGATTCCAAGGAACGATGACGAGACCGGGGGCGAGGGGTAATGGCCAAGCGAGATTACTACGAAATCCTCGGCGTAGGTCGCAAAGCGACACAAGAGGAAGTCAAGAAAGCCTATCGCAAACTTGCACTTCAGTACCATCCGGACAGAAATCCCGGCAACAAGGAATCTGAAGACAAATTCAAGGAAGCAGCGGAGGCGTACGAGGTACTCGGCGACCCCAACAAGCGTCAGCGGTTCGATCAATTCGGTCACGAAGGAATCCGCGGTACCGATTTCAGGCCGTTCACTGACGTCAATGATATCTTCAGCACGTTCGGCGACATTTTCGGCTCCGGGTTAGGCGGCTCGATTTTCGAAGACATGCTCGGCGGACAGGGGCGCCAGCGTCGGCGCACCAGCACAGGAACACCCGGCTCGGATCTCAAGATCAGACTGAAGCTCACCCTCGAGGAGATCGCTTCTGGTGTTGAGAAAAAGCTCAAGGTGAAGAAGTGGAAGACCTGCGAAACCTGCAAAGGGAGTGGCGCAAAATCTTCCAGTTCAAGAATCAACTGTCCGGTCTGTCAAGGAACAGGTGAATTGCGGCAAGTCTCACGGTCCGTGTTCGGGCAATTCGTGAACATCAGCACCTGCCACAGCTGTAACGGCGAGGGGAAGATCATCAAGGATCGCTGCCCCACGTGCAGCGGCGAAGGGCGCGTAGAAGGGGAAGGTCTGATCAAGGTTTCGGTTCCGGCTGGAGTGAGTGAGGGAAATTACATTCCGCTGCGTGGCGAAGGAAATGCCGGACGCCGCGGCGGACCTCCGGGTGACATCATCGTCATGATCGAAGAGGAACCACATAGTGTGTTCACACGTAATGGAGACGATGTTGTTCTTGATTTGCTGATTAGCTTTCCGGATGCAGCGCTTGGATCCGAAATCGAAGTCCCGACACTCAACGGCAAGGCACGATTGAAAATCGAACAGGGAATACAGTCGGGGCGCATCCTTCGTATGCGGGAACGGGGAATTTCTCACCTCAATGGCTACGGCAGAGGCGATCAACTCGTACGCGTCAACGTGTGGGTGCCGACCACGTTGAATGCGAGAGAACGAGCAGCGGTTAAATCACTCACAGATTTTGATAGCATTAATCCGAAGGAAGGCGATAAGTCTGCCAACTCGGATAAAAGCTTCTTCGAACGGATGAAGAAGGCATTCTC
>CAYPVN010000004.1:8449-12075 GCA_964414155.1 uncultured Chitinophagales bacterium | reverse complement strand
ATTGCATATCGGGAGGAGCATGGCCCTTTCAAGACTGTTAATGACCTTATGAAGGTGAAAGGTATTGGAAAGAAGAAGATGGAAATTCTGAAACCGCTTTTAACTGTGGACTGATGATTCATTGTCTTAAGCCGGACCAGGCTTTTCTTGACTAACTCACTCGCTTTTTGCATATTGTGATTGATTTATTCCGCGAGACCTTTCTCGCGTTCCTCTGAAACCTCCACACCGTCAGGTGATCCTTCATGGCTGATAAAGTTCAGGTACTTGGTCTGAGCCTTAGCGACAAAGGCGTTCAGGCAGCCGAGATCGAGCAAGAGGGATCCTCAAACACGCTGCTGGCAATTGACGAATGGGAAAACACACTGCCCGAAAAGGCCGGTCGAAACGGTCACGGCATCGATCAGTTTCTGGAATATCTTTCAGCGTTTATGAAGGTCAACCGTGTTCAGGCACGCCGGGTGTCGGTTGCGCTGGATACATCGCAGGTTTTCATCAACACCATCCCGATGGAAGCCGGAATCTCGCGCCCGGAAATGAATGAACAGATTGAGTGGGAGCTAAGCCAGTATTTTCCGGACGTTCCTTCGAAAGCCTTCATCACTGACGTTCATCCGCTCACACACCACACGACAGAGCGATGGAGTGAGATGCTGACAGTTTCCGTGAACCGTCGTGACGCATATGCAATTCAGCAAGCGCTTGTGAAGCTAGGCCTGAGTCTCCACGTTGTCGACGTCGATCACTTCAGTGCGGACACGGCGCTCCGTTTCAACTACCCCGACACCAATCAAAAATTCCTGGCGTTGGTCGGCATCAAGGAAAACAGGCTCGATATCAGCCTGATCAAGAACGGCAACATGGAATCGTACTCCTACTCTGCCGTTCAATCGAACGCGGAAATCGTCGAGCAGGTCAGCCGCTTGTCACGCGAGACACGGGGGATTTTCTCCATCACTGTCTACGGCCCCTTCCTCGACAACGACCTACTCGTTCAGATCCGGCGGAACTCATCGCTGCTCGTCGAGGCATTGAACCCTCTCCGACACGTCAGAGTCTCGGACACGCTCCGTCTCGCCGACCAAATCTCCGCACCCACCTACCGGTTTGCGTCTGCTGTTGGTGTTGCTCTCCGTCGGGATTAACGGATGCGAGTGATCGCGGGGTTGTATAAAGGACGGATCCTGAGGACGGTCAAGGACCTCAGTGTGCGTCCTGCGACCGACCGTGTGAAGCAAACCATCTTTGATATGCTTACGAACCGAATGGACATGCAGGGAATCCATGTCCTCGACCTTTTTGCGGGAAGTGGGAGCCTTGGCATTGAAGCCCTGAGCAGAGGCGCCGGCCATGCGACGTTTGTCGAAAATGATCATGAGGCGGTTCGTTCCATCGAACACAATATCCGAACGCTTGGTTGTGAAGAGCTGGCAACGATTGAAGAGACAGACGCCATGTATTTCATGTCTCAAGTCCGCCCGGCGTTTGATCTTATCTTCGCCGATCCTCCGTATGCATTCGACCGGACACAGGATATACCTGAGATTATTTTTGAACGGAAAATCCCAAAACAACGGGGATATCTCCTCATCGAACATACACCGGATATCCATTTCGCTCAGACATCTCTTTATGATGCAGGTCCGGAAAAAAAGTTCGGGCGTACGTGGGTAACATTCTTCCAGTCCCGCTCCGAAAACGAAATGTCAAACTCGACAAACGGTCATTCATGAAGACACGCTCAGCGATTTATCCCGGAACATTCGACCCGATCACGTACGGCCACATCGACGTTGTGGAGCGGGCCGTGACAATGTTCAACAAGGTCATCGTTCTGGTTGCGCGCAACACAACAAAGAAGCCGCTCTTCACGGATGACGAACGTATTGCAATGATCAGAGAAGTTTTCCGAAAGAACCGGCGAGTTGAAGTCGATGGGTTTGATGGACTTCTGGTCAATTATGCCAGGCGAAAAGGCTCCTCGGTCATCATAAGGGGCCTGCGTGCTGTGTCGGATTTTGAGTATGAGTTTCAGATGGCGCTGACCAACCGGAAGCTCGACCGGCACATCGATACCGTATTTCTTGTCCCTGGTGAACAGTATACATATTTGAATTCCACTATCGTGCGGGAAGTGGCAATGTTGGGAGGCGATGTATCCGATTTCGTCCCTCGCATCGTTCAATGGCATCTCAAAGCAAAAATCAAATCCATGAAGGGTAACCGATAGCCTCCATGCTCACGTTGTCGCGCAAGGTACAGGGAGTTGAGGAACCACAAACGTTTCTTCTTGCCGTAAAGGCGAAGCGGATGAAAGAGTCCGGGATAGATGTTGTGGATCTTACAGTGGGTGAGCCCGACTTTCCAACTCCCCGTCACATCAAGGAAGCAGCCATCAAGGCAATCGAGGCGGACTTCACACATTATACAGCAACACGAGGCATCTCCGAACTCAGAGCTGCAATCGTCAGGAAATTTTCGAACGAGAATGGACTGTACTTCGAGCCGGATCAAATTCTCGTTTCCTCCGGCGCGAAGCAATCCATCTTCAATGCCCTGCAGGCAATCTGCAATAAGGGCGACGAGGTTGTGATGTTCTCCCCGTATTGGGTCAGTTATCCTGAGATGGTGAAGCTTGTCGATGCGGTGCCGGTAATCGTGCGGACGACTGTGAAGGAGGGCTTCCGGCCTGACGTGCGGAAGCTGCGGCAGGCAATCAACCAAAAGACAAAGGCGGTGATTCTGAATTCTCCCAGTAACCCGACCGGTGTCGTATACACGCAAAGCGAGCTGGAAGATATTGCGGCGATCGTAAAGGAAACAAGTGTTTATGTTCTGACCGATGAGATTTATGAGAAGGTTCTGTACGACGGCCAGCGCCATTTCAGCATTGGGTCCGTGAAGAGCATTCGTGACCAGGTGATCACCGTAAATGGTGTGTCGAAGGCGTACGCGATGACCGGCTGGCGGATCGGATATATGGGTGGACCGTTGCAGGTGATGGAAGCAGCTGCAAAGGTTCAGGGACAGGTTACTTCCAGTGCGAATTCCATCGCGCAGAAAGCAGCGGTCGCCGCGCTGAACGGTTCAAGCAGCGACATGGATACAATGGTGGAAGAATTCAGCCGACGACGAGACTTTGCGTATGATGCTCTTTCCTCAATTCGAGATGTGGGCGTGACACGCCCAAAGGGTGCCTTCTATTTCTTGCTCAATGTATCTGAGTATTTTAGTAAAAGGGTGAACGGTGTCCGGATACGTAGCTCTTCGGAGATGGCGCAGCTCCTTCTTGAGAAGCACCACGTTGCACTTGTGCCGGGATTTGCCTTCGGAGACGATGGCTGTGTGCGAATATCATACGCATGCAAGATGTCCGATCTGGAAAAGGGACTACAGCGCATCAAGCTCGGACTCGAAAGTCTCATGTAATCTCAACTTCATTGCTCATTATTCATAGATCATTGCAAAATGCCGACGTACGAATACCGATGCAAACAGTGCGGTCATCAGTTGGAGGAGTTGCAGTCCATGACCGAGGAACATCTCGTTCGCTGTCCAAATTGTAATACGGATAATCTCGCTCGCCAACTCGGGGGCGGAGCGGGTTTGATCTTCAAGGGGTCGGG
>CAYPVN010000004.1:4326-8349 GCA_964414155.1 uncultured Chitinophagales bacterium | reverse complement strand
CCCTTTGCGCACATTGCATCGACTACATAGCCTTGCATCGTCGTGGCAGCCGGCGCAGCAACGGCAGATTTCTCTTCTTTGGCCTTTTCAGCCTTTTTGTCCTGGGCAAAAGCTCCAGCGGTCATGAGCAGAACAACGCTCAGCATTGCAAGGAATAATTTCATGCTTTGATCTCCTTTATGAATGGATAGGTTGGTTGTGAATTAGCTGCAGATTTGCTGTTCTCTCTAACATGAAGGGATATCAAACAGTTCCGCGTAACTTATTGATACCGGTCCAGCTTGAACTTCTCCCCGAGATATAACTTCCTCGCTTCGGGGTCGTCTGCAAGGGATTCAGATGTCCCAGATTTCAAAATCTCTCCATCAAACAGCAAATACGCACGGTCGGTTATGGAAAGGGTCTCATGCACATTATGGTCTGTCACCAAAACACCGATGTTGCGTTTCTTCAGGCTGGCAACGATCTTCATGATATCTTCCACGGCAATCGGGTCAATGCCCGCGAACGGCTCATCGAGCAGGATGAACTTGGGATTGGTGGCAAGTGAACGGGCAATCTCGGTGCGTCGCCGCTCGCCGCCGGAGAGCATGTACCCCTTGCTGCGGGCAAGGTGTGTGATGGTAAAGTCGCTCATCAATTGTTCGCACGCATCCTTCCGCTCGGCCCCCGAGAGGTTCATCATTTGCAGCGTTGCCAGGATATTCTCCTCCACCGTCATCTTCCGGAAGATGGAGGCTTCCTGCGGCAGGTAACCGATCCCCATCAAGGCGCGTTTATACATCGCCACTCTGGTTATTTCCATATCGTCCAGATAGACATGCCCTTCGTTCGGAGCGATCATTCCCACAATCATATAAAACGTTGTCGTCTTGCCGGCGCCGTTTGGGCCGAGCAAACCCACCACTTCACCCTGCTTCACGTCGATGCTGACGTTCTTGACGACCGTCCGTTTCTTGTACCGCTTCACAAGTTTCTCGGATCGGAGAACCCTCCTTGTCACGACCGGACTATCGTTGCTCATCTAGTTATTCCGCAATTGCTGATTTTTATTCGACTGTATCTGAAGAATGTCGCTCGGTCTGATCTGCGGTCGATTCGTGTGTCGCATGAAGCCGGGAATCCAGAGCTCGGATTCCTTCCCTTCCACCATGTTCTCCGGAAAGTATTGTCCCTCCACTCCTCCGCGCACACTGATCGATTTGACCTTCCCTTCGTCAAACAGCATGACTATTTGATCGCCGCTGGTCTTGTTCAACCCGTTCGCGCTTGAATCCTCGTAGAGGTGGTAGAGGCTGATCGCCCTGTTCCGCACATCGATTCTTTCGAGAGCCTGGTCCACAAACTGCATGGTCATCGTCTCGCCGGTCATCTGATCGAAGCGATCCGGCCAGAGCGAGTCACTCTCCGATAATGCGAACGCCTCTCCCATCACGTTGACTTGATGGAGCTTCCGCTTTTTCAGTGTGACATCGATCGAATCGCCGGTCACCTGCGTTTGCTTATACCACACCACCGGCGACACGCGAAGCAGGATACTGTCACGCTGGGTGAAATACTCGGCACGACCGGCTGTTCCGGCAAGATCCGCACGCACGATCTCGACATCACCGATGGCAATCAAGCGCTTCACCGAATCACGGTACGATTCCATGATCCTGCTCCGCACAATAAGCGTGTCAACCACTCCGGATGATGTCGTGTCAAACTTGACGAGGACGGGCTGTTGTGTGATGCGTGTAAACTGACGCGTGGACCAGTGCTCGAGGTGTTGACCTCGAATTGTCACATGATCGGCGGAGTTGTAGACGGCAACATTCCCCGTGGCGACGGAGCGCTGTTCAACCCGGAAGTATGTGAGCGAATCGGCAGTCACCGTGGACGCCGAATCTTCTACGACAACCTGCGAGCGGAAGAAAGCGCGCTTGGGTTCGATAAAGTATTCTCCGTATCGGGCGGTGAGTGTTACCTTGCCGTCATCGAGCCTGACATCATCGAACGCCTCGGCACGGCGGTCATCCCTGTGATACACACCGCGCGGCGCACGCATCGTTACACTGTCATCCACGACCACAACATTTCCGGTGAGGATAACCTTGCCGGAACGAAGATACTGCAGTGCACGGTCGCATGCCACGCGCACCTTTTCCTGCCTGAACCGTACGTTACCGATAAGCTCGCGTGCCTGCTCGCCATCAACAATCTTCCCCTCAAGGTGATCAGCATTCTCAAGATCGATTACTCTCGTTTCCTGCGACCAAACCGATGAGCCATTGACAAGCACGATGCCGATTACAAGCGCTGTACTCCGAACATTCACAGTCAAATCACCCAAACAATGCACTACTGTTTTGTTACCACCCTGCCAGTTACCTTGTAGATGGTGTAGTTCTTCAGCCCTTGATCGCTGATCATTCCGTGCCCCATAATATGTTCGGTCGGTGAGATAATCTCCACAAAGGCCTCGGTGTGAATCTTGCGAGTGGCATTGGTCCAGAAGAGGCTGTCCGTTTTCAGGACTGTTCCGCTGTCGGATGTGACGACGACATTCTGATACGCTGTGAAGTCCTGTGTGCGGTCGTCCACTTTCCCTCTGCGGGCTGTCAGCAACGATGTGTGTTCTTCCCTCTCGTTAAAGAAATCCACGCGCAGGCTGTCCCCGAGCACTGTTTGTTGTTGAGAGGAGTACACCGTAATGTGGCCGGCCCAGAGGATCGCCTTGATCTTTGCTGAATCGGAAAATGTAACTGTACTGTTCCAACTTTCTTGAGACGGAATATCCTGCTGGAGTTCCGAGACCACTGTGGGCTTGATCTTCTCACCGCATCCGGTGACCAACGAGAAGCATGTGGCTATGAAAAGCAGTCTCACGCAGCCTCATCCCCACCGAGACCGGCCTTCACCAGATCGTGCAGGTGCACAACACCCACCGGTCGGTGCTCCTCATCGACAACAATGACTTGAGTAATGTTGTATGACTCCATTTCTTGAAGCGCGACAACGGCAAGCGTCCCCTGCCGGAGAACCTTTGGATGTTGGGTCATCGCCAGGCGGGCGGTGACTGTCTTAATATCGTTCGTCTTCTGAAGTAATCGCCGCAAGTCTCCATCCGTGATGATCCCCTCAAGCTTTCCATCCTTCCCAACAACGCACGTGCAACCAAGTCGCTTTGTCGTCATTTCGACAATCGCATCACGAAGCGGCACATCGGCTGAAACCCGGGGTATCTGATCGCCCGTCACCATCATTTCGTCAATTTTCAACAGGAGTCTTTTCCCCAGGGTTCCACCAGGATGGAAGAGAGCGAAATCGTCCTTGCTGAACTTCCGCCTATCGAGCAACGCAATTGCCAGCGCATCGCCAAGTACGAGAGTCACCGTAGTTGACGCGGTCGGTGCAAGATCGTGGGGACAGGCTTCTTCCCGAACCGATGCGTCGAGTACAACCGTCGATTCCTTCGCAAGGGGCGACTGGAGTTTCCCGACAAGTGAGACAATGGGAACACCGAGACGCTTGAACATCGGCAAGAGGCTGCGCAACTCGGGTGTATCTCCGCTTTTCGAGATGCACACCACCACGTCATCTTTCCTTACGATGCCGAGGTCACCATGAACAGCATCTCCCGGATGGAGGAACACGGCCGGCGTACCGGTGGAGTTCATCGTCGCAACAATCTTGCGTGCGATGGCGCCCGACTTGCCGACACCGGTGACAATGACCCGGCCGGCACAATTCAGAATCAACTCAACAGCCTTCGCGAAGGATGTATCGATACGGGACTGCAATTCCGTAACGGCCTCGGCCTCAATCCGGACGACCTCCTTACCCTTGGCAATTACTTCCTGTTGATCCTGCGTGTCAGACATGTCTCTTCAATAGTTTTGCGACAAACGTTTTGAATCCACGTTCCTCAATCTTGACGATCGGAGTCTTGATCTCAACTTTGGGTTTCAACTTATTGTACGCGATGAAAGAAGAGCGCAACTCTGAGTCGGTGTACGTATCAAGATCCTGGAAGAACCG
>CAYPVN010000004.1:2966-4226 GCA_964414155.1 uncultured Chitinophagales bacterium | reverse complement strand
CCATGCGTCGAGACTATCTCAAGATCGATCTGCCGGCCGAGATATTCTCGAACCGTTATCGAGTATGGGTCCTGTGTTGTCTCGACTACACCGTAGGCAATGACCGCCGCTAACGGGGAAATGCGATCAGGGACATCCCCTTCATATCCAATTATGAGATTTCCCTTACCGCGGCGCCCTTCGCCGAGAACGACCATGGAAGAAATCCACTGCCGATACTGCCGGTAGCCGGGCCGATCCACCGGGAAGACAAACTCGATCACATCGAGCTCCTTACTCCTCAACTTTCGGGGATAAACCTCCTGTGCATCCAGTGTCGACATCAATCCAGGTCCCGTCAACATTACTTAAGCTGATACTTGAGGATGAGTTCAATAAATTCACGCACCGCGCCATTGCCGCCTTCTGCTCTTGTAACAACGTCGACTGCTTCCAGCACTTCCGGCCTCGCATTCCGCGGCGCGGCAGACAGTCCAACCATCTTCAGTAGAGGTATGTCGAAGAGATCGTCACCCATGAACGCGATCTCCTCCGCCTCAAAGCGGTGCCGCTTTTGGATTTCCTTCAACGAAGCCACCTTGTCCGAGCTCCCTTGAATGAGTTCATCAATCTGCAGATCCTTCATACGCGCCTCAACGGCAGGAGTTGTTCGTCCGCTGATGATGCCGATCTTCAACCCTCTCTCGCGCGCTAGGGCGACTCCATAACCATCGTGCGCGTCGAAGCGTTTCATCTCGACACCATCGCCCGAGTAGTATATTCCTCCATCCGTCATTACTCCGTCAACATCAAGCAGCACCATCCTTATTTGCCGGGCCTTCTTGTCGAGCTTCTTCTTGTTACCCATCAGTAGCTCTTTACAAGTTTGTCGATGGCAGTGACCTGACGAAGCAATGAGTCAAGCAAGTCCAGGCGAAGCTGACTGGCCGCATCGCTGAGGGCTTTCGACGGATCGGGGTGGACTTCAACGAAGAGGCCATCGATGCCAACAGCCGCTCCTGCGCGGGCAAGAGGGAAAATAAACTCCGCCCGACCGGAAGTTTGAGCGGCAGAGGTATCAGCGCCGGGCAATTGTACCGAATGGGTCGCATCCAACACCACAGGATAGCCGAGATCGCGCATGATCTTGAGCGACCGCATGTCCACGACGAGGTCGTGATAGCCGAACGTCGTGCCTCGTTCAGTCAGGATTATCTGTGAACCGCCTGCTTCTTTTACCTTCTCTGCAGCGTGTTTCATATCTTCCGGCGCAAGAAACTG
>CAYPVN010000004.1:0-2866 GCA_964414155.1 uncultured Chitinophagales bacterium | reverse complement strand
CTGCTTCTTTTACCTTCTCTGCAGCGTGTTTCATATCTTCCGGCGCAAGAAACTGTCCCTTCTTTATGTTCACAACCTTGCCTGTCTTTCCTGCTGCGTGAAGCAACGCCGTCTGCCGGCAGAGAAACGCCGGTATCTGCAAGACATCTGCAACTTCTGCTGCGATTGAGGCCTCACTTTCCGAGTGAATATCTGTGAGGATGGGAAGCTCAAACTGTTTCTTCACCTCGGCGAGGATTCTGAGCGCTTCGTCCATTCCAATTCCGACAAACGACCTGCCGCTCGTTCTGTTCGCTTTCTTGTACGATGACTTGAATACCACGGGCGTCTCGTATGTTGCCGCAATCTCCTTTACTCGCTCGGCGGTCCTCAGGACCACATCCCTACTCTCAACAACACAAGGGCCGGCGAAAAGGACAATCCGGCTTTGATCTCCAATCGTGATATCGTGTATCTTCACACTCATGCCATGCCCAGCGTTCCCTTACCGAGAACACCCTCTTGTTTCGCCACAATGACTGCAACCACCGCATCGCCGGTGACATTGGGGACAGTGCGACACATATCGAGGATCCTATCAATGCCAAGAATGAGGCCTATCCCTTCCTCCGGAACGTTCACCGATCGCAACACGATAATCAGCATGATGAGCCCTACCCCAGGGACTGGTGCCGTGCCGATGGATGCGAGAACGGCGGTGAACACAATGGTCAACTGCGCGGCGAGGTTCAACTCCATTCCATACACTTGTGCAATAAACACCGTGGCCACCGCCTGGTACATCGAGGTACCATCCATATTGACGGTTGCACCGAGCGGCAGCACAAAGCTGGTGATCTGCTTGGGTACGCCGAGGTTCTTCTCACAACATTCCATATTCACAGGAAGCGTGGCCGCACTCGAACTCGAGCTGAACGCGATCAGCATCACTTCCTTGATCCCTCTGAAGAAACGCCGCGGATCCATCCCCCCGAAAATCTTCACCATCAAACCTAACGTCACAAATTGATGGAGAAAAAGGCCAACCACTAAAGTTCCTGCGTACCACGCGAGTGTTCGAAGAATGTCAAACCCGAACTCGCCAACGGTCGAGGCAATAAGCGCAAAGACGCCATAGGGTGCTACCTTCATGATTAGATCGACCATCTGAATCATCAATTGACTGAACCCATCGAAGAAGCCTACGACATGGTCCGACTTCTCCTTAGGAATCAGCGTCAGACTGACTCCCACCATGAGCGCGAAGAAAACGATTTGCAGCATCTCCCCAGTAGCCATTGCCTGAATGGGATTTGTCGCCACAATCCTCACAAGCATATCCACGAGATCAACGGAAGGCTCTTGCTGGATTTTTTCCTGGATGTTACCCTGAAACTCCACCATCAGCTTCTCGCGTGCTTCCGCCCCCAGTCGAGTGCCGGGCTGGATGTAGTTGACCAGCACGAGTCCAATGGTGATTGCCGAGATAATCGTGACGAGATAGAATGCCAGCGTCTTCGCCCCAATCCGTCCAACTTTTTTGATATCACCCAGACTTGCAGCGCCGACTATGAGCGATGAAAGAACCAATGGTATCGCAACGAACATCAACAGACGTATGAAGATCATCCCGATGGGCTTGATGGCAACGGCAATCGTTTTGACTTTCTCGATAGAGGAAACACGCTCGAAGACCCTTTCAGAAGTTTTCAGCCGCACCTTCACCAGGGTGCTCTGCTTCTCCGCCTTCCCCATCTTATTGAAGTATGGGAGAATTTTCAGCTGGTCTTCCGGCCCGAAAGAAGCCCGGCTCTGGTTCGTTTCCGTATTGATGAGCTCAATCTGATCCCATCCTTCCACCACTTCACGCAGTGTGGTATTGGCGGAGTCCTTAAACACTATCTCAAGCTTGTGTTTGTCAATGTTGAAAAGGACGCCGAAGATGGCGCCGAGAACCAGAGCAAGAAGGATCTTGTTGTGGAGTTTCAACTTGGGGAGTCCGAATGACATCTAGGAGTCCTGAATGAGGTATGGGATTAGTGGAAAAGAGATTTACGACGGGGTATGATAAGGAAAAATGGTGAGAATCAAAAGGGGACAAAGGGCGGCGCTCCATCTAGAGAGACTGCGACAACCATATGAACGGGGGCTTTGCATCAGAGTCAATTCCCGGTTATATTCTTCAATCCGTTTCCAAACGAACTACCATCGATCTTGAATCCGTTACGCGCCTACGCAAAGATAAACCTCGGGCTTCTTGTCCACGAGAGACGTCCCGACGGCTTTCACAATATTGAGACGGTCTTTCACCGCATCGACCTTTTCGATGAGATAACGTTTGAAGAAGGAGATGAGATAAGCATTCTCACTTCCGACGCAAGAGTACCGGGCGACCAACGCAACATCTGCCACAAGGCTGCGGTGCTACTTCAGCAGCGTCTTGGCATTCGGACAGGAGTGAAAATCGCCATTCAGAAGAACATCCCCGTCGGTGCGGGACTCGGCGGCGGGAGTTCCGATGCGGCAACGGTTCTGCGCGCACTCCAAAAATTCTGGGGACACTCTATTGATGACCCCTCTCTGCAGAAACTTGCTCTCCAGCTTGGCTCAGATGTCCCGTACTTCCTTGGCAACGGTTCCGCACTCGGTCGCGGCCGCGGAGAGATTCTTGAGTACTTCGACCTCGATATCCCCTACACCATTCTTGTCTGTTATCCGAATACGCATGTTTCAACCGCATGGGCGTACCAGCACATTACTCATTCTCATGCGAGGCCCGATGTTGATCTTAAGACGGCCCTCATTCGTGGCATGCAGGACCCGTCTTCTCTAGTCGCCGATCTACCGAACGACTTCGAGCTGGCTGTCTTTAAAGAATTTCCTGTCG
>CAYPVN010000003.1:18600-28549 GCA_964414155.1 uncultured Chitinophagales bacterium | reverse complement strand
CAAGAAGATTATCGTGTTGGGTCGCAGCGGCGTGGTCAATGTGCTGGACCAAGACAACCGTATGCTTACGAAGTATGATGTCCCCTACGGTGCCACGCTCCTCATCAAAAACGGTAAAAAGGTTGCGAAGGGTGAGATCATTTATGAGTGGGATCCGTATAACGCCGTGATCATCACGGAACATTCCGGAACAGTCAAGTATCATGATCTGAAGGAGAATACAACGTACCGTGAAGAGCCCGATGAGCAGACGGGCCATATTCAGAAAGTGGTTATCGATTCCCGCGACCGAACGCTCAGTCCCAGCATTCTGATTCAGAATAAGAAGGGACAGAAAGCAGCGAGCTACATCATTCCGACGCGGGCGCACATGGTTGTCGACGATGGACAACCGATTGCCGCCGGAACCGTGCTCGTGAAAATTCCGCGGGACATTGGAAAGAACCGCGATATCACAGGTGGCTTGCCGCGGGTTACCGAGCTCTTTGAGGCGCGAAGTCCGAATGATCCGGCGATCGTTGCCGAGATTGATGGCGTCGTTAGCTTTGGGGCGCAGAAGCGAGGGTCACGCGAAGTGGTAATCAAGAGCCACGATGGGAAGGACACGCGCAAGTATCCAATTTCGCTTGGCAAGCACGTTCTGGTTCAAGAGAACGATGTTGTCCGTGCCGGCGAGCGTCTTTCTGACGGCCCTATTGATCCTCATGATATTCTCCGTATCAAAGGTGTTGGCGCTGTGCAGGAATACCTGGTGAATGAGATTCAGGAGGTGTATCGCATCCAGGGTGTGAAGATTAACGACAAGCACATTGAGATCATCGTACGACAGATGATGCAGAAGCTTCGCGTTGTCGATTCCGGCGATACAAAATTCCTCGAGGGAGATTACATCGACAAGCTGAAATTTGAGGCGGCGAATGAGAGTCTTCGTCAGAAGGTCATCATTATCAATAAGGGCGATTCAAAATACAAGAATGGCCAGATCGTCTCGAAGAAAAAAGCTCGCGAAGCCAACGGTGAACTGAGAAAGAAAGCGAAGAAAGTTATTGAGTACAGAGATGCCGAACCTGCGACCTCTGAACCAGTATTGCTTGGAATTACGTCTGCCGCTCTTTCAACAGACAGCTTTATTTCTGCTGCCTCGTTCCAGGAGACGACGAAGGTTTTGACCGATGCTGCAATCGAAGGCAAGGTGGACCACTTGCTCGGTCTGAAAGAAAATGTCATCATGGGACATTTGATTCCGGCAGGTACAGGTCTGAAGCACTTCACGGACATCGTTGTTTCGACAAAGGATGGCGCGGTTGGTGAACAAGAATCTTCAGAGCAAGCCTCGGAGAAGAAGTCGAAGGCCCGTGAAAAAGCGGCCGCTGTTTAGTTTTGTTCGCACAATAGGTCAGCAGCCTTTGAATATTTCTTTGGCTGATTGATAGGTACATATTTCTTGACAGTTTCTCCTCTTTTTTGTATCTTATCAAGCTTTTTTAAAGACCTACACGCAGTAACCAAACGGAGTATTGTTTGCCAACGATAAACCAACTTGTACGAAAAAGCCGGAAAAGAGTGACTTGGAAGAGCAAGGCTCCGGCAATGGAAGGGAGTCCGCAAAAAAGGGGCGTTTGCACACGGGTATATACGACTACACCGAAAAAGCCAAATTCGGCGTTGAGGAAGGTCGCCCGTGTTCGATTGACAAACGGGATTGAGGTAACTGCATATATTCCCGGCGAAGGACACAACTTGCAGGAACACTCCATTGTGATGATCAGGGGAGGAAGGGTGAAGGATTTGCCCGGAGTGCGATATCATATTATCCGTGGGACGCTGGATACTGCCGGTGTGGCAGAACGAAAACAGGGCCGTTCAAAATACGGCGCAAAGAAGGTAAAACAATAGCCATCGGACCGATCATAGAGTGAGAAAGAAACGAGCACTAACGCGGCAGACCGCTCCTGACCCACGATATGGCGATACGTTGGTGTCTGAGTTTATTAACTGTGTTATGAAGCAAGGGAAAAAACACCTTGCGCGTCGAATCATATACGATTCCTTTTCGCTCATCGAAGAGCGAACGAAGAATAAGGGGATTGACGTTTTCAAGAAGGCCGTCGGCAACACCAGGCCAATTCTTGAGGTCAAAGCTCGTCGTGTCGGGGGAGCAACATACCAGGTTCCAACCGAGGTTCGGGCCGAACGCAGCAAGGCACTTGCCATTCGCTGGTTGATTGGATATGCGAGTGAACGAAAAGATAAATCGATGTCGTCGAGACTTGCAGCAGAATTTATTGCAGCCGCAAATGGTGAAGGGAACGCTATCAAGAAGAAAGAGGACACTCACAAAATGGCTGAGGCAAACAAGGCGTTTGCCCATTTCAAGTGGTGAGGGAATAGGAAGAGAACGAACGAAGACATGCCCAGACAGCTACCATTAGAACGCACACGAAACATCGGAATTAGCGCTCACATCGACGCCGGCAAGACGACGACGACGGAGCGGATTCTGTTTTATACGGGCGTTCTGCACCGCATGGGTGAAGTGCATGACGGCGCAGCTACCATGGATTGGATGGAACAGGAAAAGGAGCGCGGCATTACCATTACATCCGCGGCAACAACCTGTTTCTGGGATGATCATCGGATCAACATCATCGACACGCCGGGTCACGTGGATTTCACTGTCGAGGTTGAACGATCGCTGCGCGTGCTTGATGGTGCAGTCGCACTGTTTTGTTCGGTGGGTGGTGTAGAACCGCAGTCCGAGACGGTGTGGCGCCAGATGGATAAGTACGAGGTTCCAAGAATCGCATTTGTTAACAAGATGGATCGTGTGGGAGCAGATTTCCTGGGTGCTATCCAGATGATGAAGGACCGCCTCGGCGCGAATGCCGTGCCCATCCAGTTGCCGGTCGGCGAGGGCGATCTGTTCACTGGCATTATTGATCTGGTAAGCATGAAGGCCCGGATGTATCGGGAATCAACACTCGGGATAGAATGGGACGATATCGAAATTCCACAGGACATGCAGGCGAAAGCACAGGAATATCGAACCAAGATGCTTGAAGCGGTATCCGATGAAGATGATACATTGCTGGAAAAGTATCTTGAAGGCAAAGAAATCACACCAAAAGAAATTATGGCTGTGCTCCGTCGTGCATCGTTGAAAGTCAGCATTGTTCCTGTTCTGTGCGGATCGTCGTTCAAGAACAAGGGTGTGCAGATGCTGCTTGATGCCGTGATCAATTACCTTCCCTCCCCCATTGACACGAATGAGGGGACCATCACAGGTCATCACGTGAACATGACCGATCACATTGTCCGGAAGGTGAATGACAAGGAAAAATTCACGGCGCTTGCGTTCAAGATTATGACGGACCCCTTTGTCGGGAGGCTGACATACTTCCGGATGTATTCTGGAACGCTTAAGGCTGGGTCGTACGTCTACAATCCTTTGTCCGATAGGAAAGAACGCATCAGCCGTATCCTCCGTATGCACGCAAACACCCGGGAGGATGTTGAAGAGGCATACGCAGGTGATATCGTTGCTGCCGTCGGTCTGAAGTTTACGCGAACCGGAGATACGCTTTGCGACGAGTCAGACCCAATCATCCTCGAAAAGATGACGTTCCCCGATCCGGTTATCCATGTGGCTATCGAGCCGAAAACAAAGGCCGATCAGGAGAAGCTGGGTGAAGCAATGGGCAAGCTCGCCGAGGAGGATCCGACGTTGCACATTTCGACCAACGAGGAAACTGGGCAGACTATTATCAGCGGCATGGGTGAGTTGCACCTGGAAATTATCGTCGAACGCATGAAGCGGGAATTTCGTGTGGAAGCAAACATTGGCAAGCCGCAGGTCGCGTACAAGGAGACGATCCGGAAGAAAGTTCAGGCCGAAGGTAAGTTTGTTCGTCAGTCCGGTGGTCGTGGCCAGTACGGTCATGTGTGGATTGAGATCGAGCCGAACGAGAAGGGAAAGGGATTCGAATTCGAGAACGCCATCGTAGGAGGTGTTGTCCCGAAGGAGTACATCAAGCCAGTGGAGCAGGGAATTGTGGAGGCGATGAAGAACGGCGTGCTCGCCGGGTATCCTGTTGAAGATGTGAAGGTAAAGCTCTTCGATGGCTCGTACCATGACGTGGATTCTTCCGAAATGGCATACAAGGTTGCTGGGTCTATGGCCTTCAAGGAAGCCGCTCGGAAGGCAAGCCCGGCGTTACTGGAACCGATCATGAAAGTGGAAGTCGTCACTCCTGAAGAGTATATGGGTGACGTTATCGGCGATTTGAATTCTCGGCGCGGCAAGATCGAGGGAATGACGCCTCGGAAAGATGCACAGGTGATCCGGGCGGCGGTGCCGCTATCCGAGATGTTCGGATATTCTACGACCCTCCGTTCAATGACGCAAGGCCGTGCAATTTATACAATGGAACTCGATCACTACGACGAAACGCCTAAGAGCGTGACTGATCAGATCATCGAGAAGGTAAAAGGTAAGGAAGCAGTTACGGCGTAGTAATCGAATCTTGCATACATCATATCCCCCTTTATTGAGAGGAGACAGAAATGGCAAAAGAGAAGTTCACCCGCGACAAGCCACACGTGAACGTCGGCACAATCGGTCACGTCGATCATGGCAAGACCACCCTGACTGCTGCGATCACCATGGTGCTCGCAAAGAAGGGGCTCTCGCAGATTCGCACGTTCGACAGTATTGATAATGCGCCGGAGGAGCGCGAGCGTGGTATCACGATTGCGACAGCGCACGTTGAATATTCGACCGTGAAACGCCACTATGCGCACGTCGACTGTCCTGGTCATGCTGACTATGTCAAGAACATGATCACGGGTGCAGCACAGATGGATGGAGCGATCCTCGTCGTTGCAGCCACGGACGGTCCCATGCCGCAGACACGTGAGCACATTCTACTTGCACGACAGGTCGGTGTGCCGAAAATCGTTGTTTTCATGAACAAAGTTGATGCGGTGGACGATCCGGAGCTTCTGGACCTGGTTGAACTTGAGTTGCGCGATCTTCTCAAGAAATATGAATTTCCGGGCGATGAAATTCCCATTATTCGCGGCAGCGCACTGAAAGCAATGGAAGCTGCCTTGAAGCCGGACTCCAAAGGAGACGATCCCGCATTCAAGTCGATTATGGAACTGATGGACGCAGTGGATAGCTACATCCCGGTTCCACAGCGAGAAATCGACAAGCCGTTCCTCATGCCGGTAGAGGACGTATTCTCGATTACTGGCCGTGGTACGGTTGGGACGGGTCGAGTTGAGCGTGGAAGAGCCAAGGTGGGTGACGAAGTGGAAGTCATCGGTCTCGGTGCACATATGAAGACAGTCATCACCGGCGCCGAGATGTTCCGCAAGGAGCTTGATGAGGTTCAGGCCGGCGATAATGCCGGACTGCTCCTTCGTGGTGTTGATAAGGCGGATCTCGAGCGCGGTATGGTGGTTGCCAAGCCGGGTTCCATCACCCCACACAAGAAGTTCACGGCACAGGTATACGTGCTGAAGAAAGAAGAAGGCGGGCGACATACGCCGTTCTTCACCGGCTATCGTCCACAGTTCTATTTCCGGACGACAGACGTAACCGGTGTTGCAACGCTTGCCGGTGGTACTGAGATGGTCATGCCGGGGGATAACGTCGACGGCATGTCGATTGAGCTGATTACAAACATTGCCATGGAAGAGGGTCTTCGCTTCGCCATCCGCGAAGGAGGGCATACCGTCGGTGCCGGTGTCGTAACGAAAATTATCGAGTAGATTTCAAGAGGAGGGATCATCCCTCTTCTTTTTTTTTGGTGTTGATCAAACGGAGTAACAAATAACGTGGCCGGGCAAAAGATACGTATCAAGCTGAAGTCGTACGATCACAACCTGATCGACAAGTCTGCGGAAAAGATCATCAAGACTGTGAAGTCAACAGGCGCTGTGGTCTCAGGCCCGATACCGTTACCTACGAAGCGTACGGTGTATACTGTGCTTCGTTCACCTCACGTTGACAAGAAGTCGAGAGAACAGTTCGAGACGCGCTCACACAAGCGGCTGATCGACATTCTCAATTCGACGAATAAAACCGTTGACTCCCTGATGAAACTGGATTTGCCCGCGGGCGTCGACGTCGAGATCAAAGTGTAATCCGAGAACTGTAATTTGGTGCTCGCTGTAAGCCGCTTCGGTTTTTCTTCCGGGCGGTGCCGCGAACAGTGAAACAAGACACTCATCGGGTGTCGATGTCGTCACTTCAATCGCCAATGGCAAGGTATCCTTAATTGGATGGTGTTATGACAGGACTATTAGGAAAAAAAATCGGGATGACCAGCATTTTTGATGAGGCTGGCCATGTTATTCCCTGCACGGTGATCGAAGCGGGCCCCTGCTACGTCACGCAGATCAAAACAAGGGATCGCGATGGGTATGAAGCCGTCCAGCTCGGTTTTGAAATGAAGAGGGATCGCCTTGCGAACAAGCCGGAGAAGGGCCACTTCGCCAAAGCGAATGTGAAACCGGTTCGTATCGTTCGCGAGTTTCGCGGGAACGGCGTCTCCGATGTTCAGCCGGGTCAGGAGATCAAGGTGGATACGGTGTTCGTAAAGGGGGATGTCGTTTCGGTAATTGGGACTTCAAAGGGACGTGGATTTCAGGGCGTTGTAAAGCGTCATCATTTCGGCGGAGGTTTCAGGACGCACGGCCAGAGTGACCGAGAGCGCGCTCCTGGTTCCATTGGCTCCTCGTCCCATCCATCACGCGTCTTCAAAGGCATGCGCATGGCCGGACGTATGGGTGGCGAACAGGTGACTGTGCGTAACCTGAAGGTTGTTGGGATCATTCCCGACTCGAACATTCTGCTCGTCAAGGGATCGGTCCCCGGCGCTATCAACGGATATGTCGAGATTCGCAAGAACAAGGCACAATAAAAGAACGCGATGGTTGTGATGGAACTCGAAGTCTATAAGAAAGATGGATCGAAGAGCGGCGAGACGGTAAAGCTTTCCGCCGATATCTTTGGTGTCGAGCCGAACGAGCATGCAATCTTTCAGGCTGTTCGCACATACCTTGACAACCAGCGTCAGGGTACGTCGAAGGTCAAGACACGTGCCGAAGTTCGCGGCGGCGGCAGAAAGCCGTTCAAACAGAAAAAAACTGGTATGGCGCGACAGGGAACGTCGCGGTCTCCCATTATGATCGGTGGCGGTTCAATATTCGGACCGAAACCGAGAGATTACAGTTCCAAACTTCCTGCCAAGGTTCATCGCCTTGCAAGAAGGTCGGCGTTGACGCTCAAAGCGAGGGAAGGTCAGATTAAAGTGGTGGAAGATTTTTCGTTTGAAGCCCCTAGAACAAAAGAAATGGCGACAATTTTGAAGGCGCTTGAGTTAAGCACGGCGAAGACGCTGCTCCTGATGCCGAAGAGTGATCAGAATGTAGTGCGCTCGGGCCGCAACATGCAGCGCCTGGAAATCATGGAAGCCGACAAAGCGTCGACGTACGATCTTGTGAACAATCAGGTACTGCTCATTCAGAAGAGTGCAGTGGAAGTTCTTCAAAACACCTTTAAGAATTGAGCGTGTGAGGAGTTTATGATTGGAATTTTGAAGCGTCCCATCGTTACCGAAAAGATGACCGCATTGCAGGAAAAGGGGCATTACGCGTTCGAAGTGGACTTAAGCGCAAACAAGATTGCCATTGCCAAAGCGGTGGAAAAAAAATTCAATGTAACAGTCCTGACTGTCCGGACCAGCAGGCACAAGGGCAAGGCGAAGTCGCAGTTGACGCGCAAGGGTCGGTTTGAAGGTCGCACCTCAGCCTGGAAGAAGGCGATCGTGCGGTTGAAAGAAGGGGATAAGATCGAATTCTTCCAGAATGTGTAGTTCCTGAAAGCTAGACTGGCGCAAACGAAAGAAGCATCATGGCAATTCGAAAACTAAAACCAAAGACTCCCGGCACCCGCTGGATGTCCGTGTCGCAGTTCGACGAGATCACCAAGACCCGGCCGGAGAAGGCGTTGATCGAGCCGATCCGGAAAACGGGCGGGCGCAACAATACGGGTCGCATCACCTCCCGCCATCGCGGTGGCGGGCACAAGCGCTTCTATCGTATTATTGATTTCAAGCGCGACAAATTTGACATGGACGCAACGGTTGTTGCAATCGAGTACGATCCCAATCGCTCTGCCCGGATTGCCTTGCTCCAGTATCTTGATGGCGAGAAACGATACATCGTTGCTCCGGACGGAGTAAAAGCCGGCGACGTTCTTCGCTCGGGAGCCAATGCGGAAATCAAGACGGGTAATGCAATGCCGATGTCCAATATCCCTGCCGGTACGTTCGTGCACAACATTGAGATGCGGCCAGGCAAGGGCGCCCAGCTTGCGCGTAGTGCGGGTATGGCCGTTCAGCTGATGGCGAAAGAGGGCAAGTTCGCACAGCTGCGACTGCCTTCTGGCGAAATACGAAATATCCCCGTTGTGTGCATGGCAACCATCGGTACTGTCGGCAACATTGACCACGAAAATATCAGCATTGGTAAGGCTGGAAGGTCGCGCTGGCTCGGCATCAGACCGCAATCGCGCGGCGTTGTGATGAACCCTGTCGATCACCCCCATGGAGGTGGAGAAGGTAAATCACCGCAGGGAAACCCTCATCCGGTTTCTCCATGGGGCTGGCACACGAAGGGAAAAAAGACGCGGTGGAGAAAGAAGCCATCGACAAAGTACATCGTTAAACGCAGGAAGTAATCGCATGAGTCGTTCGCTGAAAAAGGGTCCGTATGTGGGTGTGCGCTTGCTTGAGCAGGTGCAGGCACTAAACAAGTCGAACCAGAAAAAGGTGATCAAGACCTGGTCGCGGGCCTCAACCGTTACACCGGATTTTGTCGGCCATACGTTTGCCGTGCACAACGGCAACAAGTTCATCCCGGTGTATATTCATGAGGGAATGGTTGGCCACAAGCTCGGCGAGTTTGCGCCGACGCGGATGTTCCGGGTTCACCCCGGCATTAAGAAAGAAGAAACAACTACGCCGGCTGGGTAACACGTAAGAATTGTCAGGAATCGACAGCAATGGAAGCACGAGCAATTAATCGGTATATCGGAACTTCGCCACGCAAGATGCGTTTGGTGATTGATCTTATTCGGGGAAAGTTTGTGGATGAGGCGCTCCACATCTTGCACTTCTCTCCCAAGCATGCATCAAAAGTTGCCGAGAAAGTGTTGCGCTCGGCGGTTTCGAACCTGCAAAATAAGGATGACGCTGGACGTGTGGATCCGGAGAACATTGTTGTGAAGGAAGCATTCGTTAACTGCGGCGCGACCATGAAACGCATCAGCCCTGCGCCGATGGGGAGAGCCTTCAAGATACGGAAGCGGTCCAACCATGTAACGATCATTGTAGAAGCTAAGGAGCAGCAGAAGAAAGCTGCACCAAAGACAAAACCTGTCGCAGCGGCAAAGCCGAAAGTGGAGGACACGACGCGTCAGGCTCTGAAGAAAAAAGAAAAGGAAAAAGCCGAAGCGGCAACAGCGTAAGTGATTCATCCTTAAGGGAGGTTGTTTGGGACAAAAAGTAAATCCGATCGGAATGCGCTTGGGCATCACACGCTCATGGGATTCCAACTGGTACGATGAGAAGTCGTTTGCCGGCAAGTTGAGTGAGGACATTACAATTCGTGATTACATCCGGAGCCGGCTGAAGAAAGCAGGGATTTCCCGTATCCAGATTGAACGAACCCCGAAGCGTGCAGTCATTACGATCAACACGTCCCGTCCTGGCATTGTTATCGGTCGCAGTGGCAAGGAAATTTCCCAGCTCGAAGAAGAGCTGAGGAAAATAACCAACAAGGAAGTGAAGATTCTTATTAATGAAATTAAGCGCCCGGAGCTGGATGCCTATCTTCTCGCAGAAACGATTGCGCAGCAGTTGGAAGGCCGCATTGCCTT
>CAYPVN010000003.1:3301-18500 GCA_964414155.1 uncultured Chitinophagales bacterium | reverse complement strand
GTATGTTGATGCCGAAGCGAGTAAAGTACCGGAAAGCCCAGCGGGGACGCATGCGTGGCAAGGCGACACGCGGCTCGAACGTCGACTTCGGCGATTTTGGACTGAAAGCGCTCGAGCCGGGCTGGATCACCCAGCGCCAGATCGAAGCCACCCGCGTAACATTAACACGTATGATGAAGCGTGAAGGAAAAGTCTGGATCAGAATTTTTCCGGACAAGCCCGTGACGAAGAAACCCGCGGAGACCCGGATGGGCAAAGGAAAAGGCGCTCCCGAGTATTGGGTTGCGGTTATCAAACCGGGAAGGATTATGTTCGAAGTTGGCGGCACAAGCAAGGATATTGCGTTGGAGGCGCTGAGGCTTGCCTCGCATAAGCTGCCGATAAAGACGAAGGTTAGCGTGCGCCCCGACTATGAAGGAGCAAAATAAGAACTATGAAAGCAGAAGAGTTGCGAGGTTTCTCGCTGGAAGAACTGAAGAAGCGTCTCACGGATGAAGAGGAGAACCTGGCGAATCTCCGGTTTCAGTTGGCAACGAGCCAGTTGGACAGTCCCATCAAGGTACGGACGGTGCGTAAAGATATTGCGCGGTTGCAGACGTTGATTCGAGAAAAGGAAGTTGCGGCACCGGTTGCATCGGCACAGACTGAGGTCAAGAACGTATGAGCGAAGCGACAGAAAAAAAAGTTCAAGCTGCGCGCACAACCCGGCGAAAAGTCAGGGTTGGAAAAGTGGTGAGCAATAAGATGGAAAAGAGCATCGTTGTGTCGATCGGCCGGCAGGTTCCGCATCCGATCTACAAAAAATATTTTAAGCGGACCTCAAAGCTCATGGCTCATGATGAGAAGCGCGAAGCCGGCATCGGCGATGTCGTCAGGATAATGGAAACCCGTCCGCTGAGCAAGAAGAAGCGCTGGCGGCTGGTGGAAGTGCTGGAGAAAGCCAAGTAAGAATTCGAAGACTGAGAGTACGCAATGATACAAGAAGAAACGAATCTGGTGGTTGCTGATAACTCCGGAGCCAAAAAAGTTCGCTGCATTCGCGTGTTGGGCGGCTCCGACCGTCGCTATGCAGGGCTAGGTGATCTGGTCGTTGTGTCTGTGAAGTCGGCAATCCCGAATGCCGCCGTGAAGAAGGGTGAGGTGGCGAGAGCGGTGATCGTACGGACGAAGAAAGAAACCCGCCGGGCGGATGGCTCGTTCATCCGGTTTGATGAGAACGCAGCGGTCCTGATCAATGAGCAGGGTGAACCGCGGGGAAGCCGCATTTTCGGGCCGGTTGCCCGCGAATTGCGCGAGAAGCAATATATGAAAATTGTCTCGCTCGCACCCGAAGTGCTTTAAGGAACGAGGAACAGAATGAAGATCCGTAAGAACGATATGGTGATGGTGATTGCAGGAAACGCCAGAGGGAAAACCGGTAAGGTGTTGAAGGTGTACCCCGACCGCGAGCGCATCATCATTGAAGGTGTGAATATCATGAAGCGACACTCGCGACCGAGCCAGAAGAACCCGCAGGGTGGCATCGTGCAGCGCGAAGGGACGATTCATGTTTCCAATGTCATGCTGATTGATCCGAAGACGAGTGAGGTTACACGTGTGGGCTCGAGCATCGTGAAAGATGAAACGACCGGGAAGAAGAAGCGCATGCGTGTATCCAGATCCAGCGGAGAAATGTTTTAGGTCTGACAACAACTGAGTAAAATTTGTTATGAGTGAGGAGAAGCAGAAAAAGCAGAAGGGTGAAGGAGAGAAAGGCGGCAAGCCAAAGCGTGAACCGTCTGGAGGCGCTGCTAGCCAATCTCCAGATAAGCCCGCGAAGGCACGTCAGCCAAGGGAAAAGGTCGTCGCACGACTTTCCGGAGTCTACCGATCGTCCGTTGTGCCAACTCTCATGAAGCGTTTCAACTACGGGAACGTTATGAGAGTGCCGCGACTGGAAAAGATATCGATCAATATCGGTGTCGGCCAGGCAACACAGGATGCAAAGCTCGTGGATGCAGCGGTCCGTGACCTTGAGGCGATCGTCGGTCAGAAAGTCGTCATTACCCGTGCGAAGAAATCGATCTCCAACTTTAAATTGAGAGAGAAGATGCCGATCGGCTGTCGCGTCACGTTGCGGCGCAACATGATGTACGAGTTCCTCGACCGGTTCATCAGTGTTGTCGTGCCGCGCATACGTGACTTCCGCGGGTTGTCCGACAAATCCTTTGATGGTCGCGGGAACTACACTATAGGCCTCAAAGAGCAGGTGGTCTTCATGGAAATCGATGTGGACAAGATCACGAAGATATTCGGCATGGACATCACGTTTGTCACGACCGCTGAGACAGATGAAGAGGGATATGAGCTTCTCAAGGCATTCGGCATGCCTTTCGTGAAGCGTCAAGAGGTTTTGGAAACAGCGACAGCCTAAGGAGTCAAGCAATGGCAAAACGCAGCGCAATAGCCCGTGAAGCGAAGAGGCAACGCCTGGTTGCGAAGTATGCGGCGATACGGAAGGAACTGAAGGAGAAAGGTGATAACGCCGGTCTTCAGAAACTTCCACGCAACAGCAGCCCCTCACGTCTTCATAACAGATGTTCCATTACCGGCAGGCCCCGGTCCTTCATGAAGAAGTTTGGAGTGTCACGTATTGCGTTCCGTGAACTCGCGCTTGATGGGAAGATCCCCGGCGTGACAAAGGCAAGCTGGTAGTGAATTGAGTCGTCAATCGAAAGAAGCAGGAGAAGTAGCTGTATGACAATGACCGATCCCGTAGCAGATTACCTGACCCGTTTGCGCAACGCCGCTCAAGCGGGGCACAAGCGTGTGGATATCCCCGCTTCCAATCTTAAAAGGGAGCTTACGAAGCTGCTTCTGGAGAACAAGTTCATCAGCGGATACACAGAACTGAAAGAGACCACGCAGGGAGTCATTCGTATTCAATTGAAATATAATGATGGTGAGCCCGTGATTGCCGGACTGAAAAGGATCAGCAAACCGGGACTCCGGCAGTATGTTGATGCTGCATCCTTACCACGGGTGATGGGCGGACTTGGCATTGCAATACTTTCCACCTCGGGTGGGCTGATGACTGATAAGCAAGCGCGTCAGGCGAGCGTTGGCGGTGAAGTGTTGTGCGAGATTTGGTAATGTTTGAAAGAAGGAGAGTGTAACGTGTCACGAGTCGGGCGGAAACCCATACTTATTGCTGCAGAAGTGAAGGTTCAGAAGACGGATCGCCACGTGAAGGTCACGGGCCCGAAAGGCGAATTGTCCGCCGATGTTCATCCGGACCTTGGTGTGGAGGTAAAAGACAACCGGATTTTCCTCACGCGGTCGTCCGATGTAAAGGAGTACCGCTCCCTGCACGGGTTGTGGCGTGCGTTAATTCAGAACATGATTACGGGGGTTACCACGGGCTACTCAAAGAAGCTCGAGATCGTCGGAGTCGGTTACCGTGCGGAGATGAAGGGGAAGAAACTCCAGCTTCTGCTGGGCTATTCGCATCCGATCTTGTTCGCGCCTCCGGAGGGGGTCAAGATCGAAACACCCGCCCAAACCAATATTACCATCAGCGGCATTGACAAGCAATTGGTCGGGCAGGTTGCGGCGAAGATACGGTCGTTCCGTGTGCCGGAACCATACAAAGGGAAAGGCGTGAAATACGAAGGTGAGTACATCCGTCGAAAGGCTGGCAAGGCAGCGGCCGCGGCAGGTGCAAAGTAAGCATCGGCTATTACTTGAGCAGGTTTTGATATGATAACGAAAACAAAGAGAGAACATCATCGGCGCTTGAAGAAGCATATCCGTTTGCGGGTGAGCGGAACGACTGAGCGACCGCGTTTGACGGTATACAGGAGTCTCAAGCACCTCTACGCGCAGATCGTGGATGACTCCACCGGCAAGACTCTTCTTTCTGTCTCCGATCTCTCAAAAGAGATGCGGGATCAATTCAAAGACGTGAAGGGGCAGATTGCGGTCAGTGCGCGTGTGGGCGAGTTGACGGCGGCAAAGGCGCTCGAAAAGAATATCAGACAAGTCGTATTCGACCGGAACGGGTACCTGTATCATGGCGCCGTGAAGGCGCTGGCGGATGGTGCGCGCAAAGGCGGATTGAAGTTTTAACGTTGCTTCCGGATCTGCAAGCCCGCGAGAAATTGTCGGGTCGTCTAATGGCAGGACAGCGGCCTTTGGAGCCGTCAGTAGAGGTTCGACTCCTCTCCCGACAGCGGATGTAGAGTGAGAACTTATTATCGAAGAGGACTACGGTGGCACGAATAAAAGCAAGTGAACTGGAACTGAAGGACAAGCTGGTCCACATCAACCGCGTCGCAAAAGTTGTGAAGGGCGGAAGGCGATTCAGTTTCAATGCTATTGTTGTTGTGGGCGATGGGAAGGGACACGTCGGAATCGGTCTCGGTAAAGCAAACGAAGTTGCCGATGCAATATCCAAAGGTGTCGACGATGCGAGAAAGAGTGTTGTGTTCGTTCGAATCGTGAACGGCACAATCCCTCATCCGGTTCTTGGAAAATTCGGTGCAGGCCGCGTGTTGCTAAAACCGGCGTCTCCTGGTACAGGCCTGATCGCAGGTGGCGGTGTTCGAGCCGTCCTGGAATCAGCTGGCGTGCGCGATGTGTTGACCAAGTCAATCGGCTCATCCAATCCGCATAATGCGGTGAAGGCTACAATGGTGGCATTACAAAGTCTGGTAGATGCAAAAACAGTTGCGTCACGACGTGGCATGGACCTTTCGGAGTTCTTTGGACCACGGTCCAAGGCGGAGCCGGCAATGGCAGAGGCAGCAAATTAGCGCGAGTGTACCCATGGCAAAGAAATTAAAGATTACTCAGAAGCGAAGCATCATCGATCAAATCGAACCGCAAAAGCGCACGATCAAAGCGCTTGGTCTCGGTCGGCCGAATTATGTGGTGGTTCATTCAGACACACCGCAGGTTCGCGGGATGATACGCAAAGTGATACACCTCATTGAGGTGGAAGAAGTCGAATAACTGTTAGCATCCAGAGTATCCAATGGCAAAAGACATCCTCAGTAATCTTACACCGGCAAGAGGCTCCCGCAAGAAGCCGAAACGAATCGGGCGTGGCCAGGGTTCGGGCCACGGCGGCACGTCAACACGCGGGCATAAGGGACAGGCTTCCCGCTCAGGTTCACGGTATCGTGCATGGTTCGAAGGCGGACAGATGCCGCTGGTGCGACGCGTACCGAAGCGAGGTTTCCACAGTCCGTTCCGGGTGGAGTACCAGGTCGTCAATGTTGACACGCTCGAAAAGCTTGCGACGGGGGGCAAAGTCCATAACGGCGTTGTGAATCCTGAAGTGCTTGTCAAGCTCGGCGTTGTGAAGAAGAAGAGCATGCCCGTGAAGGTTCTTGGCAGTGGAGAGCTAAAGGCGCGGCTGGATGTCTCGGCACATGCATTCAGCGCTTCTGCCGCACAAAAGATCACGACTGCCGGCGGAAAGGCACAAACGATCAGCGCGGCGGCAAAAGAATAATGGCGAACCTCGGCGAGAGTTTTCGCAACATCTTCAAAATCCAGGAGCTCCGGACGCGGTTGCTGTTCACCGCGGCGCTTCTGATAATCGTTCGCATTGGCGCACACATCACTCTTCCGGGTGTGGATGCGATCCTGCTTGCCGCGGCGGTAAAGAAGCAGGATGCGAACACACTGTTTGGGCTGTACGATTTGTTCGTCGGTGGTGCGTTCCATAACGCTGCCATCTTTGCGCTCGGCATTATGCCGTATATCAGCTCGTCTATCATTCTCCAGCTTCTCGGGGCGGTTGTTCCGTATTTCCAGAAGCTCTCGAAAGAGGGAGAAGAAGGGCGACGCAAGTTGACGCAGTTGACGCGATACGGAACGGTCGTTGTTGCTGCTCTTCAGGGCTGGGGCGTTAGTGTACGGCTTACAAGCCTTACGGTCGAGGGGTTGCCGATTGTACCGCCGGAAGTGCAGGGGCTGGCGTTTACGATGAGCACGGTGATTTTTCTGACGGCCGGCACGATTTTTATGATGTGGCTTGGCGAACAGATCACCGAGCGTGGGATGGGCAACGGGATTTCGCTGATCATCTTTATCGGCATCATTGCCAGGTTCCCGCATTCGATTGTCGATCAGTTCAGGGTGTCGCAGAATCTCATTATTTCGTTGATCATCATTGCGGTAATGGTTGCAATTGTTGCAGGTGTGGTTCTGGTTACGCAGGGAACGCGACGCATCCCGGTGCAATACGCAAAGCGAGTCGTCGGACGTAAAGTCTATGGTGGAGTGACGCAGTATATACCCATGCGGGTCAACACAGCAGGCGTAATGCCGATCATCTTTGCTCAGTCGATCATGTTTATCCCGAGCACGATCCTGACGTTTTTTCCCGAAAGCGACTTTATGCAGAACCTGGCGGGATATTTCCAGTATACCTCGCTCACGTATTCGTTTTTCTATGGGATCATGATTGTGTTCTTCACGTATTTCTATACGGCTATTGCTTTCAACCCGAAAGATGTTTCTGAGAACATGCAGAAACAGGGAGGTTTCATTCCGGGAATCCGGCCGGGGAAGCATACCTCGGATTTCATTGATAACATTCTGACAAAGATTACCCTGCCGGGATCGATCTTCCTTGCAATTATTGCAATTCTTCCGGCGTTTATGGTACGGTTTGGAGTGACGTCTACCTTTGCGCAGTTCTTCGGAGGAACGAGCCTGCTCATTATGGTTGGCGTTGCGCTGGATACACTACAACAGGTTGAATCGCATCTCTTGATGCGGCATTACGACGGGTTTATGAAGTCTGGGAAGATGAAAGGACGAATCCGATAAGGGGGGTGTAGGCTCTCAGATACGGCCATGGGGAAAATCCCGATAAAAACGAAGCGAGAGATTGAGCTGATGAGGGAGAGTTGCCGGATTGTTGCGGAAGTCCTGGCCTTCATCGGGTCGAACATAAAGCCCGGAGTGTTTACGATTGAGCTCGATAGGATCGCAGAAGAGTATATCCGTGCGAACGGAGCGAATCCTGCGTTCAAGGGATACGGGCATGACAAGAAGAACCTGTTTCCCGCTTCACTCTGTGTCTCGATAGATGAGGAAGTTGTTCACGGCATCCCCAATGGACGGATACTGGAGGAAGGTCAGATTGTTTCCATCGACGTCGGGGTGCAGAAGAACGGATACTTCGGGGACGGTGCGAGAACATTCGCTGTTGGAAAGACATCGGAAGAAAAGGCGCAGCTGCTGAAGATTACAGAAGAAGCATTGTATAAGGGTATCGAACAAGCGCGCGCCGGCCACCATCTGCACGATGTCTCTTCAACAGTGCAGCGGCACGTGGAGAAAGCGGGTTTTTCGGTCGTCAGGGATCTGGTGGGACATGGCATCGGCAAACACCTTCATGAAGATCCTGCGGTGCCGAATTTTGGGACGCCGGGCACAGGATTGATCCTGAAGGAGGGGATGGTTCTGGCGATTGAACCGATGGTGAATACCGGGACATACAAAGTTCAGGTGGCGGATGATGGATGGACTGTTCGCACCAGCGACGGTAAACCTTCGGCGCATTTTGAACACACGATTGTGATACAAAGTGGAGAAGCAGAAATCTTGACCCGGTAACGGGCAGGATGCCTTATGGCAAAACAGGGTCCTATCAAGGTCGATGGAGTTATCACGGACACATTGCCCAACGCAATGTTTAAGGTGAGTCTGGAGAATGGCCACAACGTTCTGGCTCACATTTCCGGGAAAATGCGGATGAACTTCATCAAGATTCTGGTGGGCGATAAGGTGACGGTGGAGCTCTCGCCGTACGATTTGAGCAAGGGTCGCATTACCTACAGATACAAATAAGTCCGCGTAGCGGGTGAAGGAATACAATGAAAGTACGATCATCAGTAAAGAAGATGTGCATCAACTGCAAAATCATCCGTCGCAAGGGAGTGGTTCGGGTGATCTGCAAGAATCCCAAGCATAAGCAGCGTCAAGGTTAGCAGAAGGAGGAGTCCATTGGCTCGTATTGCTGGAATTGATTTACCAAAAAAGAAACGCTCGGAAATCGGTTTAACATACATTTACGGTATCGGGCCAACAACCGCACGCGCGATCCTGACCAAGGCAGGGATTGATTTCAACAAGAAAATCGCCGACCTGACCGATGATGAAGTAGCAAAGATCCGCGGAGCGATCACAGCGGATTACAAGGTCGAAGGCACCCTGCGGAGCGAGGTGCAGATGAACATCAAGCGCTTGATGGACATCGGCTGCTATCGCGGCATTCGTCATCGAAGGGGTTTGCCGGTTCGCGGTCAACGAACACGGACGAATGCGCGTACGCGCAAGGGCCGCCGCAAGACTGTCGCAGGAAAGAAGAAGGTCGCAGCGAAGACGTAAGGGCAGCTTGTATCATATCCATCGTATTTTGGAGGAATAGTTGGCAAAGACAACACCGCAGACCGGGGCAACGCCGCCGGCAAGTGGGCCGATAAAGAAGAAAAAGAAGATTCAGGTTGATATCAGCGGAAAGGTATTCGTCAAGGCCACATTTAATAATGTGATTGTGACGATCACGGATATCTACGGAAACACGATCAGCTGGTCGTCAGCCGGAAAGAACGGCTTCAAGGGCTCACGAAAGAATACACCGTTTGCAGCACAGGTATCTGCCGAAGCAGCGGCAAAAGCGGCACACGGTCTTGGCTTGAGGAAGGTGGAGGTTTTTGTGAAGGGGCCGGGTTCGGGACGGGAAGCAGCCATTCGTGCATTGCAGGTGGCGGGGTTGGAAATTTCCAGCATCAGGGACATCACACCAATCCCTCACAACGGCTGCCGACCACCCAAGCGCCGAAGAGTATAGTACTGAACATGATTTGCAGATAGGAAGAAGGAATTATGGCAAGATACACCGATCCAAGTTGCAGGCTGTGCCGGAGAGAACGACAGAAATTATTCTTGAAGGGGACGAAATGTTTTACGGAAAAGTGTCCCGTGGAACGACGCGGTTTTCCACCCGGCCAGCACGGTCAATCACGTCGCACAAAGATCTCGGAATACGGCGTTCAGCTTCGCGAAAAGCAAAAAATCCGCCGCACGTACGGGTTGATGGAAAGACAATTTCGGAATTATTTTACAAAGGCGTTGCAGCAGACAGGCCGCACCGGTGAAACGCTGGTAAAGTTTCTTGAGCGGCGTCTGGATAACGTAGTATATCGTCTCGGCTTTGCACCCTCGCGTAAGGCCGCACGGCAGTTGATTTCACACGGTCACTTTCTTGTGAACGACCAGCCTGTGGATATTCCCTCGTACCTCCTCAAGGCAGGAGACATGATCAAGGTAAGGGAGAAGAGCAAGAAGCTGGAGATTGTCCATGCTTCAATGAAGAGGATGAAAGATACGGCCATGCTGCCGTGGCTGAGCCTCGACAAAGCAACCATGGCAGGGACGTTTTTGAATGTGCCAGAGCGAGCCGACATTCCGTTGAATGCGGATGAGCAGTTGGTTGTTGAATTGTATTCGAAGTAAATGGTTTGCACATAAGTTTCCATGGGGGGAGAAGGTAAAAGCATTATGACGACAGGAACTATTCAAATGCCGGAGAAGATTCAACTCGACGAGTCTTCATATTCCAATACGTTTGGCCGGTTTATTGTTCAGCCGCTGGAGAAAGGTTTCGGTGTCACCATCGGCAATGCAATTCGTCGGGTGTTGTTGTCTTCGTTGCCGGGCAGTGCAATTACGGCACTGAAGGTGGATGGGATCCAGCACGAATTTTCCATGATCCCCGGTGTGGTGGAGGATGTGCCGGATGTTATTCTCAATCTCAAACAAGTCCGGCTGAAACTCGCCAACAAGAAGACAAACCGGGTTCTGATCCCGCTGAAAGGACCGATGGAGTTTACTGCCGGAGAAATCCAGAAGGCATCACCCGATGTGGAAATACTCAATCCAACGCTCCATATCGCCACGTTGAATTCGGAAGCAAATTTTGAGCTTGATCTTCGGATCGGTCGGGGCATTGGATATGCCGTTGCCGAAGAGAACAAAACTCCCGATCAGGCGATCGGTGTTGTCACGATCGATTCGATTTTCACGCCCATCAAGAATGTCCGGTACCTCGTGGAGACGACGAGAGTCGGCCAACAAACGGACTATGAGAAGCTGACCATCGAAGTAGAGACCGATGGTTCCATCACGCCCGAAGATGCTTTGGCACATTCCGGCAAGATTCTCCGGGACCATATCCAGCTCTTTATCAATTTCGATCTTGAGCCGGAGGCTGAGAAGGAGGAATCTGAAGCGGACGCGGAGTTTGCACGGATCCGAAAAGTTCTCATGACACCAGTTGATGAGCTTGAACTCTCGGTCCGGTCGCATAATTGCCTGCGGGCAGCAAACATCAGAACCATCGCCGACCTCGTGCGACGTGATGAGGCAGAGCTGCTGAAGTTCCGCAACTTCGGCCGCAAGTCGCTTGCGGAGCTTTCAGAGATCGTTGAGGCGGAGAGGCTTGCCTTTGGGATGGATGTAGGTAAGTATCTGAAGGATGGTTAGTACGATCGGCGTTCGGCAACGTTCCCATTCTGTTACTAATGTAGGTTATCATTATGCGCCACAGAAAATCAGGTAGAAAACTCAAACGCACAGCGAGCCATCGTCGGGCAACACTCGCTGCTCTTGCGACATCCTTGCTTCGCCACAAACGGATTACCACAACCGTTGCAAAGGCGAAGGAGACGCGGAAGGTTGTTGAAAGAATTATCACCCGGGCCAAAAACGCGAAGGCTCGCCAGGCAGGCGATGCCTCGACCGTTCACGACCGCAGGCAAGTTGGACGTCTGATCAAAGACAAGGAAGTTGTGAGCGATCTGTTTTCGACGATTGCGGAAAAGGTGGCAGGACGCCCCGGAGGATACACGCGCATCGTAAAGCTCGGTCAGCGCAAGGGTGATGCTGCTGAGATGGCTGTGATCGAGCTTGTTGATTTCAACACTGGGCAGGATGCGGCCGAAAAGCCTGAGGAGAAAAAGAAGAAAGAGAAGCAAGCCGGCAAGCCGAAGAAATCCAGGAAGTCGACTGACGAGCCGTCGAAGGCTGCACCTGCTGCAGAAAAGAAGGGTGCAAAGAAGAAGGACACATCTCCGGCGTCGGAAGCGAAACCCCGATAGCTATCGGGGCCGCTGACCGGGACGGTTTCGTCTCCCCCTCTGCGCCAGCAGCCGATGCAGTGATAATCAACTGCGGAACACAAGTGGAATGAAGATTACGTCTGCAGAATTCATTCTTGGCGTTACCAACCTCAAGCAGCTTCCGCAGGAAGACTTCAAGGAGATTGCCTTTCTTGGCCGCTCCAACGTCGGCAAGTCGTCCCTCATCAACTCTCTGTGCAATCGTAAATCACTCGCCCGCTCCAGCTCCGATCCCGGCAAGACCCGCCAGCTGAATTACTACCTTATCAACAAGCAATTCTACTGCGTCGATCTGCCTGGCTATGGCTTTGCAAAAGTGCCTGAGCAAATACGTTCCAGCTGGGGAAAACTGATCGAGCAGTATCTCAAAACCCGTCGGCAGCTTGCTCTTGTTGTGCAGCTCGTGGACGCGCGCCATGACCCAACCGCGCTTGATATGATGATGGTTGGTTGGCTGGAGTACTATGACCTACCGTTCATCGTAACCCTTACCAAGGCCGACAAACTCCCTCGCAGCAAAATGTCGTCATACATAAAGGCGGCTAAGAGTGTGTTCGCACCGTTCACGAAGTGCAAGGACGTGATTCCTTTTTCCGCAATCACGGGCGATGGAAAGGGACAAACATTGGAACGTATTTCCCAACATCTGACGTAAGACTTGCCATTGCCGATCGCCGGGTGTGATCTCAGGCCCGGAATCAGCAAGCTGAATTTGACAAAAATTCAAAATGAAAAAAAGACTCTTCACTCCGGGGCCCACCCCCGTTCCAGAATCGGTAATGCTGCGGATGGCCGAGCCCATCATTCACCACAGGAATCCCGAGTTCCACGAAGTATTTAAGCGAGTCAATACTAATCTCAAGTACCTCTTTCAAACAAAGCAGCCCGTCCTGACGCTTACATGTTCGGGAACCGGCGGGGTTGAGGCGACATTCGTCAGCCTGTTTTCACCCGGGGATTCTATTATAACGGTGAACGGAGGAAAATTTGGTGAGCGATGGGTGAAGATGCCGCGGGCGTTGGGTCTCAACGTAACGGAAATTAAGGTGGAATGGGGAAAGGCAGTGACCGCCGATCAAATTCGTCAGGCATTGAAGGCTAACCCCGGGGCGAAAGCAGTCTACCTTACGCACAGCGAAACCTCTACCGGCACGGCCACAGATGTGAAGAGGATCGCGGCAATAATCCGTGAACAGTCCAAAGCGCTTGTTTGTGTTGACGGCATCACGGCGATTGGCGCCCACGAGATGCGCTTTGATGAATGGGGGATCGACGTGTGTGTTACGGGTTCACAAAAGGGACTGATGATTCCGCCGGGACTGGCGTTCGTTTCGCTGAGCGAACGGGCAATTACCGCGATGGGAACATCCACACTCCCCAAATTCTACTTTGATTTGCGCAAAGCGCTCGGATCTTACGAGGACAACGACACTCCGTGGACGCCGGCAGTTTCCCTTATCATTGGTGTTGATGCCGCTCTTGAGCTCATACGGGCTGAAGGGATCGGGAATGTGTGGGAAAGGCACCGACGACTTGCAGTGGCCCTACGCGCAGGAATCAAGGCGCTTGGTCTGAGACTCTTCTCCGATTCACCCTCGTACGCTGTCACACCGGTGTGGCTGCCGGAGGGTGTGGAGTGGAAGGCATTCAACAAGACATTAAAAGATGAGAACGGCATAACGATCGCTGGTGGTCAGGACGATTATGCAGGAAAGATCTTTCGCGTCTCTCACCTTGGCTATTATGATGAGCTTGATATGCTTGCATTTGTTGGAGGGTTGGAGCGTACGCTCTCGGTCCATCGATACCGGTTCGAAGTGGGGGCTGGTCTTGCCGCGATGCAGAAATCCTTCCTGTCTTCAAACACTTCACAGAGTGATTCCTCATGAGAATCCTGGTTACTGATGATCTTGAACGGAGTTGCGTCGATATTCTTCTTCGTGAGGGATTTGATGTAGACACTCGCCAGAGCATTCCTCCAGACGAGCTCAAAAGAATCATTCCCTCGTACGATGCTCTCGTGGTTCGCAGTGCAACACAAGTAACGGCAGATGCTATCGCCGCGGCATCAACCATGAAGGTTATTGGCCGCGCAGGTACGGGAGTTGACAACATCAATGTCGATGAAGCAACCCGCCGCGGCATTCTGGTTATGAACACTCCAGGAGGCAATACCATTTCCGCCGCAGAGCACACCGTTTCCATGATGTTATCGCTGGCGCGTAACATCCCGCAAGCCCACATGAGTTTGGCAAGAGGGGAATGGAATAGAAAGAAGTACATTGGAACCGAAGTGCTGGAAAAAACCGTCGGCATCGTTGGTCTTGGGAAGATCGGCCGCGAGGTGGCGCTCCGCTGTCAGGGGTTTGGCATGAAGGTTATCGGCTACGACCCGATTTTGGCCAACGAAGTGGCTCAGAAACTCAAGATTGACCTTGTAAGTCTGGACGAGTTATTTCGCCGTTCAGATTTCATTTCCCTCCATACTCCTCTCAATGATGAGACAAGGGGACTGCTGAACGACGACTCGCTTGCACGCTGCAAGCATGGTGTCCGGATAATCAATTGTGCACGTGGAGGTATTATTGATGAGGGTGCGCTTCTGAGGGCCTTGCAATCCGGCAGAGTTGCCGGGGCTGCTCTTGATGTGTTTGAGAAGGAGCCCCCCAAGGGGAATCCGCTTCTGGCTCATGAGCGCGTCATTGCGACACCGCATCTTGGCGCCTCGACGGAAGAGGCGCAGGAAAAAGTGGCGATCCAGATCGCTCATCAGGTTGCTGATGCCCTTTGCGGTCGCGGCTTTGCAGGCGTCGTGAACAGTTCTGCACTTCAATTGACGATGAAGCAGGAGGTGCGACCGTTTGTTACTCTTGCTGAAAAGATGGGAAGCTTGGTGGTCCAGATGACCACTGGAAAAGTACGAAGGGTTCAGATAGGAACGTGGGGAGAACCAGTGACTTCTTCCATTGACCTACTGAGAGCTGGGATTTTGAAAGGCATCCTGTCCCGAGTTCTTCCGGATCCCGTAAACTATGTTAACGCTCCTTTCCTCGCCGACGAGATGGGGTTGGCGGTCGTCGATCAGCGAGAGAGCGATGGGGAGAATTTTACCAATTTGTTGCGCGTCCGGTATGAAACTGACCAAGAAGTGAAAGATGTGGCAGGAACGGTCTTCGGCACTTCTTCAATCAGACTCGTGAAGATGGATGGGTTTCGCTTTGAAGTGAAGCCGGATGGCTACCTTCTTATCTATAATAACGTGGACAAACCCGGAATGCTTGCGAGGGTTGGCGGAGTGTTGGCAAAATTCAATGTCAATATTGCCGGCGTTTCCCTGGGACGGAGCGGGATTGGCGCCAACGCCTTGACTGTCATGAACATTGACAGCGATATTCCGCGGGCAGGAATGGACGAATTGCTTAAACAAGAAGGAATTACGAATATTAAGGTCATTTGCCTTGCCTGAGAAACTTCACAGAATCAAGCTATTTTTTTGATTAAGCACTTGACAAAGACGTCCTTCGTGTATATATTGGATCCGAACCCTAAAGTCACGTAACACGAATATTAAATGATCTACGCAAAGGAGGTGACACTCGCCGGGGGTTATTGATACTACATTCCAAACATCATACCATCGTAATTTCCATCTGCTTAAAATTTGACGAAGCCTTGTTGTAGCAAAGGCGGATTAGCAGAGAGAATTACATCCAAGTTATATCCGAATCACCATCGCGTAAAGAAGACCTGTTCGATACAGTGGTTTAGGTTATCGAGCATCCGAAAGCATGAATGTTACCGCCACAGAATTTGGAAAAGTGTTTAGTGGGTTTTCCACGGGGAGCATTCGTACTTCCACGCAGAAAACAGAAGTAGTGCTCTTAGGAATTCATGAACAAAGAAACGAATCATCACAAGCCTCAATAACGAAGGAGGATGCTATGCGTACAATGTCACGTATGCTTCTTTTGTCTTTTCTTTTGATTCCCGGATTGCTCTTTGCAGGGACAACAGGAAAG
>CAYPVN010000003.1:0-3201 GCA_964414155.1 uncultured Chitinophagales bacterium | reverse complement strand
TCTTTTGTCTTTTCTTTTGATTCCCGGATTGCTCTTTGCAGGGACAACAGGAAAGTTCAAAGGGAAAGTTACAGACAAAGAAACCAAGGAGGCTCTCATTGGTGCAAACGTCGCCATCGAGGGTACGACGCTTGGGGCAGCGACCGACGTCGACGGTGAATTTACGATCCTGAATATTCCTGCAGGCGCGTATACGATCAAAGCGACATTCGTTGGCTATACTGCGGTCGCAGTCTCGAACGTTCGTGTCAACAACGACCTGACCACGGTGTTGGATTTCGCGTTGTCGACAGAAGCCGTTGCTTTGCCGACTATTGAAATTGTTGCCCAAAGGCCCTTGATCAACAAGAATGCGACGAACGCAGTCCGTATTGCGACAAGCGAGGATATCGCATCGCTGCCGGTTCGTGGCGTCACTGCCCTCTATGGCCTCTCCCCGGGAGTTGTCATTCAAGACAACCAAGTGTTTGTTCGAGGAGGTCGCATGGACGAGGTCGGCTTCTATCTTGAAGGAGTTTCGATTACTAACCCGATGGTCGGCGGTCGGGCGGTAACCCTCGTACAGGATGCAATAGAAGAAATTCAAATTCAGGCGGGCGGTTATAACGCTGAATTTGGCGGTGCGAATTCAGGCATCATCCAACAGCAACTCAAATCCGGGACTTCCGCCTGGAAGGCAAGTTTGTTCTACCAGACTGACAACCTTTCTTTTAAGGGGAAGAGCAAGATTTTCGATGGTGAGAAGACTCTTGGTGCGTACTACTTCGGTTACAATGAAATGACAGGTACCCTCAGCGGCCCCCTGGGAACCGATGCAGTAAAGTTCTTTGGGTTGTTCAGCTACAACTTCCAGAGGGACAGGAATCCTCAGCCATATCCGGGGATCAACCTGCGTGGCTTGTTCACACCAAACACCACCAACGCGGACACGATCGACTTGGTGTATCCAGCAGGTCCTGTCTTGAAGAATTCACAGGAACAAATCACAGGGACAGGAACGTTTACGTTGGATTTTAATCCACTGACGATCAGACTGGCGGGTACCTATACCCACCAGAAGTCTTTCAACGCGTTCGGCGCGAATAGAAACCCTGGCAACATTGCAAATATTTTCAATTCGGCTCGCGTCGATGAAGTCCTTACGAACAACGGGTCAGGAAGTGCGAAGTTCACATATCTTCTCAATCCGACAACCCTCGTGGAGTTTACCGCCGGCTATTTCCACCAGAGTGGAAAGACCTACGATCCGCTCCTTAAGGACAACTTCATGCGCTATGGCGATAGCTCTGCCAATGCAGCGGTTGGCTACACGTGGCCATCGAAGTATGCGAGACCCGACCGTTATCTCTTGTACAATTTTGCCTTCAACCGGGAAGGTGATATTGTTGCAAGCTACGTAAAATTCAAGAGAACAAGCATGAACCTCAGCGGTTCATTCTTCACGCAGGTCGATGAGCATGCACTGAAGATCGGCGGTGAATACCAGAGGTACTCGCTCCGGAATTACTCCCTCAGCAATGAACGCACCTTGACGCTTGCCAAAAACCTGGATCAAAACGCAGCTCTGCCAAACGGCGATCCGGACAAACTCACTCCGGAACAAATTCTCATACGCGGGGGGGTGAATAATTTTGGCTACGACGTGTTAGGGAATGAAACCGACGATACCGGCTTAAATGGTGTCAAGCATCCGGTCTTTGCGGCCGCATATGTGCAGGATAAGGTTGAATACAACGACCTTACGATCAATTTTGGCGTGAGGTTCGATTACATAAACAGTGATAGTAAGGCTTTCGTCGATCCGCTTCATCCCGAGTTATCAATCAACAAGAACACCAATGAGCTCTACCCGGCCGGATTCGTTGACGCTGCATCATTCAAGGCAGTGAGCCCCCGGCTCGGTCTTTCATTCCCCGTTACGGATCGAACCGTATTTCATACACAGTTCGGCAAGTTTGTTCAGCAATCCCGACTTCGAGACATCTTTCAAGGTCTCTATGCCACGGGGGCCAACCTCGCGGGTGGTTTCTTCATAGGAGGGCCGGTGGGGTTCGATGTCCGTCCCACGCGAACAACTCAGTACGAGATCGGCTTCACGCAGCAAGTCGGTGACTTCGCATCCCTTGATATCACCGGGTATTACAAAGACATCAAGGATCAGATCGTCTACGATCAGATTTACCCTGCAACGGGCTCTCCGTACGGGGCCTATCAGATACTCAGGAACGGTGACTTCGCAACAACAAAGGGCGTAGAGGTGACGCTCCATATGCGTCGGCAGAAGCGACTGCAGATGAACACAAATCTCTCGTTCAACGATGCTCGTGGGACTGGTTCATTCCCAAACTCAAACCGAGGTATTGTTAATGCACCCCTCGACGGCGTCACTGTCTTCAGGCCTCAGTATGTAACCCCGCTCGAATTCAATAACGCAGTCCGCGGGTCTGTCAACCTCGATTACCGGTTTGCCAAAAATGATGGAGGTCCGATCCTTGAACAGTTGGGTGCTTCAGTCCTGATGAGCTTCAACAGCGGTCATCCGTTCACATTAGGTCGGGGAGGAGCTGATCTCGAGGGTGATGCGAGAGATCGTCAGCCTCTGGAATCGCTGAACAGCTCGACCACACCGTGGAATTTCCAGGTCGATCTGCGGATTGACAAGACCTTCAATATTCTTGACATGCTGAGTGCGAACGTGTATCTCTTCGTCATCAATGTATTCGACACGAAGAATGTGCAAAACGTCTTCCTGCGCACGGCGAGCACCGATGATGACGGTTACCTGAGCGATCCGGCGCTTGGTGGAACGCTGATTGCGACGTACGGCCCGCGATACTTGGAAACGTACAAAGCAATTAACATTGACTATTACGAGCAATGGCAAAATGCGCCGTTCCTTGGCACGGTCCCGTTTTTCTTCGGCCCGCCCCGACAGGTGAGGTTTGGAGTTCGTTTAGAATACTGAGACCAACGTGATGTTTAATCTTAGCGAAGGAGTAACACAATGAATACCAAAGTGGCACGTTTCTTTACTCTCCTCCTTTTCGTGGTCGTGATGTTGGCTCAAGCCACGTCTGCCGAAAAGGGGTCAGGTCGCCGGAACGTCTTGTTGTCTCCGTCGTCTCTCTTGGGGAACCCGATCAAGACGTATTTTAATATCAATAACATCTCCACAGTCTTCTGGAATCAAGGCTTCTCCGA
>CAYPVN010000002.1:23538-28655 GCA_964414155.1 uncultured Chitinophagales bacterium | reverse complement strand
TCGATGCTGCGGGATAAGCGTCCGCGAGGACTTTCATGCTGTACTCAATCGGCTCTGCGTTGGTCACTCCATTGGCATCCTTGAGAAGCAGATGATATGTCTGCTCCTTCATCAGCGTCACGCCGCCTGCAGCTTTCGTGCCTGATACGCCAAGCGAAAGTCCCGATCCATCTTGAAAGATCAATCGCGCTTCAGCAATATCCTTGCTCACCTCAACAGACATTCCAACCCGTGTTCCCTTCAACGCCGTAACATCTCCAATGTTGTCGTCAAGTTGGCGGGGCGGCAATTTCGTGTAGGGTGGAAATGAGAGATTGAGGCGCAGCATCTTCACAATCGGCCGGTCAATCACCGTCAGTTTGTACTCGTCACTATTGACGGCGCCAGCGTGAACGAAATAAGATGTCGTCGACTTAACGGATGGGAGATCAAACTTAAACTTGCCATCGGCAGCTACCTCAAGAGCGTGTCTGTCGTATTCAATCTGACCCTCTGGTTTGCTGGACAATGTGATGTTCTTCAATGGTGAGCCTTCAACACGAACTGTAATGGGAACGGTTTCGCCTTTCATGATTTCCCTGTTCCCTGGTTCGATGACAAACCGGAACTCAGCCGGCGCGGCAAAGGATTGGTTGTATCGCAGCAAGCGAGTTGCCGACCCAAAGAACGCATCCGGAAAAACCACGAAGAGCAATACGCTAAATCCCGCGGCCATCGTGAGCAGTCTGCTCATTCGACGCGAGCCTGCATAGCTGACGACCACTGTGAAGTCAACCGGATCAATCTCCTTGCGAACATCTTCAAACGAAGCATCGATCAATTCGACAGAGTAAAGAGGGGGGCCTTCACGTTCACGCTTCAGCTGCAAGATGTTCACAAGGTGGTCGTTGATTTGTGGCAGGTGTCGTCCTACTTTTCGCGCTGTGAGGCTATCGGATTCGTTGGGGAGAATCTTCACAAGTCTCATCAATGGACGAGCGACCAACCACACCAAAAGACCTCCGGCTAACGCAAGGAGCGAGTAGAAGATAATCGTTCGTGGTACGACCCCCAGATAGAAAGCCTCCTCGGCCACCAATGCTATGAGGAGAGCTCCAACAAGGGCAAACGTCGAAAGCAGGGTGCCATATACCACCGCTGCGAGGTTCTCCTTCTTCCTTACAGCGGCAAGGCGGCCGATAATCTCACTATAAATTTTAGGAACGTCTTGATTCATGTGGCTGGGTGGTATCTTATTAATTCGTCAACGACCAGATAACAATGTTTGTTCCGAAGCGGAACGACTCCTGCCGCTTGGGCTCTGAATCCTTGTGAATTTCGGGATCGGCCCAGCCATCGCTAGGGTTCGTTTCATACGTGTAGTACACAACAAGTCGACCGTTGTGAAAAAGCCCGAATCCCTGCGCGGGCTTGCCATCGTGCTCGTGGAGTTTCGGTGGCCCGTTCGAAAAATCAAATTGCACGTGATAAATGCCGTGACTGAACGGAAGTTCGACCAGCTCCTGCGCCGGAAAAACCTTCTTCATCTCTCGTCGGAAAGCCTTGTCCATGCCATAGTCGTCGTCTGCGTAGAGGAAGCCGCCGTTTTCCAGATACGTTCGCAACCGGCGTACTTCATTCTCGTTGAACGTGATGTTCCCGTGCCCTGTTATGAATACAAACGGGTATGAGAAGAAGTTCTCGCTCCCGATATCCACAAACTCATATCTCGCGTCTACGTCGAGCCCGGTGTTTTGTTTGATGAAGGTGAGGAGGTTTACCTCGGCAGAAGGGTCATTATACCAATCACCCCCGCCGGAGTACTTCAGGCGCGCAATCTTGAACGCGCTGGATACACGGGGTTGCTGGGAATAACTGATCTCGGCGAAAACGATCAGAGATGCAATAAGAAGTGCAGCCGTTCTCTTCAGCACAAATTCTATCCAAACATAGTGTATACACTCTGAAGTTATCAAACGGGGGAAGAAGAAGCAATACAAGAGGCTTATCACAAGAGGATGAATGCAGTGATAAAAAATAAAGCCCTCCTTGGAGAGGGCTTTGCTTGATACTATCAGCAGAGTCAGAAGCAAGCTTCTCTGGTGTTACTCACCGTACCCGCCGGGCGCCTCCTCCACAGTCACAGTTCCTCACTCCAGAGAGCCCCATTTTCAACTTGCACTTGTGATGTGGCCTGGAACGCCACTCTACACCTCCGGACGTCAGTCCATTATCTTTCTCAAGATGGCGGGCCTGCCCGCCGAACTATCTGATCCCCCCACTCAGTCCATAATCTTTCGGAGGAAGGCGGGCTTATCGGGATCTCCTTTGTCGATTTTCTCCCGATTTGTGTCCATGTCACCGCGGTAAGTATTGATTGTGATATCGACTCCCCGGCGGATGTACGCGGGCTCATCCAGTTTCTGCAGTTCCGCCACACCGGAAGGTACGCGGTCGATGACGCGCACTGGTTTGCCGGTACGCATAGACATCGGCGACGCGCCACCGCGCCGATTAAAGCCGGTCGCTATCACCGTAACCATGATTTCATCGGTTATGTTTTCATCAATAACGGCTCCGAGAATGACGTTTGCATCTTCGCCGGCTGCTTCACGGATAATTTCCGTCGCTTCATCAATCTCCACGAGCGACATCGAGGGTCCGCCTGTAATATTGACAAGCACGCCCTGAGCGCCGGAGATCGATACATCTTCCAGCAACGGACTGGAGATTGCAGCATGAGCCGCTTCCACTGCGCGGTTTTCACCGCTGGCAATACCGGATCCCATCACTGCATCTCCCATCTCGCGCATCACCGTACGCACGTCGGCAAAGTCGACGTTGATCAAACCGGGAACAGTGATAAGTTCGGAAATCCCACGCGTGGCACCGTGGAGAACCTGGTTGGCGATATCGAACGCATCTTGCAGCGGCGTGTTGCGCTCAACAATCGACAGCAGCTTCTGGTTGGGGATGACGATACAGGTATCAACTTGTTTCCTCAGCTCCTCAATCCCCATCTCCGCCTGCGCCATGCGTTTCTTTCCCTCGCAATTGAATGGCCGTGTCACGATGCCGACCACGAGAGCCCCCACACTTTTTGCAATATTGGCAACCAGCGGACCCCCGCCCGTGCCGGTACCGCCTCCCATTCCTGCGGTAATGAACACCATGTCGCTGCCTGCCATAGCGCGAGCGATTTCATCGCGGTCTTCCTCCACGGCACGATGCCCGACAGACGGATCGGCGCCGGCACCAAGGCCGCGCGTGAGGTTCTTTCCGATCTGGATTTTGTTTGGCGCGTCGTTCCGGTCCAGCGCTTGCAAGTCTGTATTGATGGCGAAGAAATCCACACCGTGCAGACCTTTCTTGATCATACTGCTCACTGCATTCCCTCCGCCGCCGCCAACGCCAACGACACGAATCTTTGCGCCACGATCGAGATAGTTATCGAGTTCGATCACTGGTTGTTCCTCCTATGATTAATTGGATGGGTGAATTATACTTTTTGTTATACAATCAAAGCTGGTCAAACCACTCTTTCATTTTCTTTGCCATGCCGGTCACCGATTTTTCTTTCCTGGTCGCGCCCGCGCCGATCGCTGCCCTGCCCTGATGTTTCAATCCATGATACACAAGACCTACTGCAGTCGCATATTCAGGATTTTCAATTTCGCGGACGAGGCCGCCGGAGAAACCCGAAGGGATACCGATCTTCACTGGCATGCCCAGCACTTCCCTTGCAAGGTCGGCGGTTGCTCTGATGAGCGCGCCGCCACCGGTCAGCACCACACCGCCGGAGAGGTGCTTGGAGTAGCCTGAACGTTTGATCTCCAGCGCGGCGATCTCAAAGATTTCCTCCATACGTGGCTGAATGATTTGTGCAAGCAGACGTTTGTCGATTTCAATCGGCGCGCGTCCACCAACACCGGGCAACACGATCGGTCCGTCATCGACCACAGCCGGAAGATAGGCAAACCCATGCTCTCGCTTCAGCTTCTCGGCCTGATCGTTAAGGATGCCGAGGCCCTTCCGGATATCATCCGTCACCTTCTTACCTGCAATCCCGATGACCGCAGTGTGACGAATTGTGCGCTCTTCGAACACCGCGAGGTCGGTCGTTCCACCGCCAACGTCCAGCAATGCGATTCCTACTTCTTTCTCTTCATCATCCAGCACTGCGTAGCTTGATGCGAGCGGCTCGAGCACCATGTCACTCACTTCCAGCCCTGCGCGCTGCACACACTTGTAGATGTTCTGCGCGGCGCTTATGAGTCCCGTGATGATGTGCACGTTCGCCTCCATACGAACACCCGACATGCCGAGAGGATCATACACGCCGTCTTGCCCATCGATGATGAACTCCTGTGGAATCACATGGATGATCTTTCTGTCGGAAGGGAGCGCGACCCGCTTGGTATCTTCAATGAGCCGGTCGATGTCCGCCTGTGTTACCTCATGATCCGGACCGCTGATGCCGATGACGCCACGGCTCTGGAAGCTCTGGATATGGTCACCTGCAATCCCGACCATCACCGACTTGATTACGACACCTGACTGTGACTGCGCTTCGGCAACGGCATTACTGATGGAGCGAATGGTTTTCTCGATGTGGGTTACCACGCCGCGCATCATTCCTTCAGAAGGACTGCGTCCGACACCGAGGATATTGATCCTTCCGTTCTCGTCGCTGCCGGCAACGACAGCACAGACCTTCGTTGTCCCGATGTCGAGACCTACAATCATGTTATCCATAAGAATTCCTTCTTAAGTAAATAGAGAACGGCCTCTTTTAGTCTCTTCCGATTCCGGTGCTCAATGACCGAGCAATGGGAAAGCCAGCCCTGTTTGCCTCGTTTGCTTCTGTTGTGCTGATTGTTTAGTAACTATAGATCCTGTACTTTGCAATTCATCTTTATCATGAACCCACCGAACAATCACTTGGTCACTGTATCGTAAATCGACGAAGCGAAGTTCATGGGCGCCATGATGAAGCACAAACTCCTTCCAAAACGTGTCGAACTTGACAAGCTTCGCAGCTATGTCTCCCCGGCCAAAGATGACCGGGACACCAAACTCAGCAGTGTGGAGAATGATATCCTTGTCTGCTTCGACATGAACTTCCGAGATTCGTCGAT
>CAYPVN010000002.1:20945-23438 GCA_964414155.1 uncultured Chitinophagales bacterium | reverse complement strand
GTGTGGAGAATGATATCCTTGTCTGCTTCGACATGAACTTCCGAGATTCGTCGATACAGCTGATCGCCCACCTGTTGCGCCATTCTTAAAATTGTTAACGCCTCTTGCACATTCGTTGTTGAATATCGTCGCCCCGGCACCAACTCGCCACGCCGAAGTGACCCCGTGAGCACTGGGAGATCAAAAATATTTTCCGAGCGTGTGGGTGGTAGAACATACCCTTCGGCATCAAAGTAGAATACCTTATCCAACACTACTGCAGCAATCGGCACTCGCTCCTCAATCTGAATGGCGATCCGGTTGGGGACCTCACGGCTTACTGATGCGGTGCGGATGAACGGATTTTGCTCGATGCGCTTCCGCACGGCGAAGAGGTCAATATCAAAGAGCTTTGACTCGTTGTTGATGTCCGCTTGAGTAAGAATTTCGCTCTTGTTGACGATTGAGTTTCCATCAACTGTCACGTTTGCCACTTTCAGGTCGCCCTTCCACATGTTCGCAAGGACGGCAACTCCCATCAGGATGACGAGCAGGAAAATCATCAACACCGCGCCCCGCCGACTATGAGGAGTTTCTATCTGAACCTGATCATCCACGTTCAATTCTTCAGTTTCTTAATGAATGCTTCGCCAAACTTCCAGATATCTCCGGCCCCCATTGTGATGATGATATCTCCTTCTTGCTTGATCTTCATAAGAAAGTCGGGAATGTTCTGTTTGTCCGGCACATAGAACACCTGTTTGTGGCCGAACTCCTGAGCAGCGTTTGCAATAAGCTCGCCGTTGATCCCTTGGATTGGCTCCTCACGCGCAGGATAGACGTCCGTCAGGACGAGAACGTCGGCATCGAAAAAGGACCGGCCGAATTCATCGTAGAAGTCCCGTGTGCGGGAGTAGAGATGCGGCTGAAACACACACACCACGCGCCGCCGCCAACCGGCTTTCGCCCCCGAAAGCGTTGCACGTATTTCTGTCGGATGATGTGCATAGTCGTCCACAACGGTAACGCCGTCTACCTCGGCCTTGACTTCCCAACGGCGAAAAACGCCGGTGAATTTCTCGATCCCCACCTTCACCTTATCGAAAGGAACACCGAGTTGCAGGCCTACTGCAATGGCGGCAAGTGCATTCTGTATGTTGTGCTTTCCCGGAATTTGCAGCTCAACCCTGCCGAGGTCTTTCCCTTCATGAACGACCAGAAATTTCGACACGTTGTTCTTGTGCACGATATCGACCGCCTGCAGGTCCGCCTGACTGTTCAGCCCGTACGTGATGATCTTTTTCTTGATCTTCGGCATGATCTCCTGAAGAGCGGGCTCGTCGAGACAGAGAACCACAAAACCATAAAACGGGACCTTGCTCGCGAACTGGATAAAAGCACCCTTGATATCCTCAAGGTCTCGATAACAATCCAGGTGATCCGTTTCGAGCGTTGTGAGAACTGCGATCGTTGGGGTAATCGAGAGAAATGAACGGTCGAATTCGTCAGCCTCTACAACGATGAAGTCCCCTTGACCGAGTCTGGCATTCGATCCTGCAAGCCCATGCAGCCGGCCCCCGACGATTACCGTTGGATCGACATCGCCTTCCATGAGCACCAGGCTGACCATGGAAGTCGTCGTGGTTTTGCCATGGGTACCGGCTATGCCGATGCCGTACTTCAGTCGCATCACCTCGGCGAGCATTTCTGCACGACGGATGACCGGTATTTTGCGCTTCTGCGCCTCCATGATCTCCGGATTGTCAGGATATACCGCGGATGAATAGACGAGTGCATCCACGTCGGAGTCAAGATTGTTCGCATCGTGACCGATATGTACCTTTGCGCCGAGGGAAACAAGCCGCTCGGTGTTTTCGCTGACGGCCTTATCCGAGCCGGTAACGGAAAACTTCTGGTCGATGAGTATTTCCGCGATGCCGCTCATGCCGATACCGCCGATCCCTACAAAGTGTAATTTCTTAATTGATGAAAACATCCAGCGTTATTCCTGTTGCTACTCATGCTATTCTATCTATCGGTGAACTTCGGACTTCTCCAGCGTCGATGTTTCCGCTTGGGAATATGTGCCGCAATGCGATTCATCTCTTCTACAAGTTCCTTCTCCCGCTCGTACCTCCCGACCCTTATGCGGAACAATCTTCGTCTCTCCTTCAGCTTAAAAACAATCACCTGGAACCGGCCGCTTGTTTGAACGCCCAGCTCACGACCCACATGCATCCACTCAATATCGTTGGTGGTTACCCGGCGCTCATGCCACCGGTGTTTGAAAATGATCGTGTCTCCAACAATTATCAGGCGCCGGTTGCGAAGGTAGTTCAGGCCGAGCGTAATGAACGACATCAGCACAAAGAAAACGATCACGTACATCAACGGGTCGTTCACGACATACTCGAGCTTCGCTTCGACAAAATTCCCCCGGATTCCTCCATATATAATAAGCGTTACAACGTAGATCAGCGCCGATTGATAATAGAAGTCCAGTTTATATTTGAA
>CAYPVN010000002.1:5293-20845 GCA_964414155.1 uncultured Chitinophagales bacterium | reverse complement strand
GCACCTGCTCTGCAAACTGCAAGATCGCATGCAGCATATGCGTATTCCATCTTTTCAATAAACGCGTACACTTTGATTCGCTCTTGCTGATGCCGCTGTTCAATCTGTTTCTTAACCTCATCAAGATCAGCGCTTCCTGCCTGCCAGATAATCTGGACGTCCGAAGATGTGAGTCCGGAGCTAGCCTCCATCATCGCTGCATTGATTGAGCTCGCTCCCAGGCTTCCGCCAAATACCAGAACTATTTTCTTTGCCGGATCCACATTGAAATACCTGGCGCCTTCTTCTCTTGAGATCCTCCCCACAGCATCCCGTGTCGGGTTGCCTGTGAGTTTCACGTTATCTGTTCGCTTCAAATATTTACGCGAGTGTTCAAACGAAATATGGACCTCATCAACGCGAGATGAAAGCAAACGTGTCGTAACGCCGGGGTAACTATTCTGCTCCTGCACCAGAGTCGGCACACCAAGAACTGATGCAACATAGAGTACCGGGCCGCATACGTATCCTCCTGTGCCAATAACCACGCTCGGTTTCACCTTTCTAATAAGAAAGAACGACTGTACCATCGCCACCACAACCTTGAGTGGAAAGAGAATGTTCTCCGCTGTCAGCTTTCTTCTGAACCCGCTGATCCAGATGGCGTAAAATCTGTATCCCTTATCCGGAACAACACGCGCTTCGATTTTTCCTCGTGTTCCGACAAACGCGATCGATGCAGTGGGGTTCATCTTCCTGATCTCATCGGCAATGGCGATGGCAGGAAACAGATGTCCCCCTGTGCCGCCACCCGCGAACAATATGCTGAGCCGATCAGGCTGCACATTTCAATCTCATATGATTAATACACCTTTCCCACAGCCGGAGTCTGCATCGGTTCAATAGGCCGTACCGTATCAGGCGCCTGAATAATACGCGGGTGCAGATCCGTCTGCGATGAAATATTGAGCAAAACGCCGATCGCAGCCGACGAGAACAACATGGATGACCCGCCGTAGCTGACAAAGGGCATCGGCAATCCCGTTGTAGGAAGAATACCGAGCGTGACACCTGCATTAATCAGCGCATAAAGCGTGATTGATGAAGTGATGCCGACAGCAAGGTAGCGGCCGAAATCATCCGGAGCCCACTTCGCAATCTTGATCCCCCGCAGCACGATCGTCAGGAACAGCAACATGATGAAGAGTGTCCCAATCAACCCATACTCTTCACCGACAATCGAGAAGACAAAGTCGCCGTATGATTCAGGTAGAAAGAAATCCCGCTGCCTGCTTTCGCCGGGACCCAGTCCAAAGATTCCACCGCTGCCAAATCCAATGATACCCTGTGAGAGCTGGTAGTTGCCACCATCCGATGAGCCGTGGACGAAGTTCATGATCCTTCGCGTCCGATACTCCGCACTGAGCATGTAGACCACCAGCAATGGAACCAGCGCGCCTATACTCAATGCGATATGAGCGAATTTCGCCCTCCCCACAAAAAGCATGATCAGGCTCAACGCAAAGATCATTGCGCCGTTGCTGAAATTGGGCTGCAACAACACCAGCACCGTTATCAGGCCGATCCAGGTCATCATCGGCACGAACCCTGTTTTGAAGTCTTTGATGCGTTCCTTCTTCTCGCAGATGAGCACGCATAGGTGAAAGATCAGCGCGAACTTTGCAAACTCTGAAGGCTGTAATCCAAAACCGCCGAACCGAAGCCAACGCGCCGCTCCCTTAACCTCACCTCCCAGCACAAGGGTAATGAGCAGCACGAGGATCGTTCCTATCAGAACCGGTTTGGTAATTTTCTTGTACTTCTTGTAATCGATATTCATGAAGATGAGGATCGCCAGAAAACCGAGAAGGACCTTGGTTGCATGACTGCCAAGCAGCTTTCCGCTCTCACCGAATTTCTCCAGCGCCCATGTCGAGCTTGCACTATAAACCACTGCAAGGCTCACCACCATCAGAACCAGCACGGCAATGAGTGTTGCAAGGTCGATATGGTTTCGTTGCCTGGCCACTATGCTTGCATCCTTGACACAATGTCTTTGAAGACTCGGCCCCGGTGTTCGTAGTTTTCAAACCAATCAAACGACGCACAGGCGGGGGAGAGCAATACTGTATCACCTTTTGCGGCAAGTTTGGACGCGACGAGAACTGCCTCATCCATGCTCGAAGCCTTCTCTACCGGCACCACCTGTTTGAAGGCACTCACCACTTTGTCCGCCGATTCACCGATTGCAACAATGGTCTTGACGTGCTTCCCGACCAGATCAAGCAAACGCGAGTAATCGTTTCCCTTGTCTCGTCCGCCAAGCAGGAGGATCAGCGGACTTTGAAAGCTTTGCAACGCATACCAGACCGAATCCACATTTGTAGCCTTCGAGTCGTTGATATAGCTGACACCATTCACCTCCCGGACAAACTCAAGGCGGTGCTCGACACCTTTGAAGTTCCGCAATGTTGCGCGAAGCGAGGCCGTTGGTATTCCCATCACCATTGCGGTCAGTGAGGCGGCCATTGCATTGTAGAGATTGTGCTGCCCTTTGATAGTAAGCTCATCAATGTCGATGATGTCCGATTCCTCACGATCGATCCTCACTTTCAAGCGATGGTTTGCAACGAAGGCGCCTTCTTCCATGGTCGAGCGGACACTGAACGGAAGGGCCTTCACCTCTCGCCCCAGGCGTCGGTGAACGTTCGCCCTTGTTACTTCATCGTCCCCATTGTAGATCAACGTATCGCCTGTGTGTTGATTCTCAAAGATTCTGCACTTCGACGCGACATACCGGTCAAACGAATGATCGTATCGGTCCAGATGATCCGGTGTTATGTTTAGTACGGTCGCCACTGTCGGCCTGAATGATTCGATATGGTCGAGCTGAAAGCTGCTGATCTCGAGGATCGCTGTGCTTTGCCCGTCCATCTGATCGACAACCTCCGAGAAGGCTGTTCCGATATTGCCGGCGATAACCGATTTCCTTTTTGCATCTTCAAATATTCTTCCGATAAGCGTCGTTGTTGTCGTCTTCCCGTTAGTGCCGGTAACCGCCACGATTGGCGATGGACAGAACCAGCTTGCAGCTTCAACCTCGCTGACAACCTTCAATCCCTTCGCCGTTGCATCCCGTACTACCTGCACATCCGACGGCACGCCCGGACTTAACACCAAGACATCGGCATCCAGGGCTTTCTGCGTATGCCCGCCCGTTTCGTAAGCGATTGCGGCTTTATCAAGCTCGGCAACGGTCTGCTGCATTTTTCCGGCCGGTGCGACGTCGCTTACAAAGACGATCGCTTTGTGCCGCTTCAGCAGTCTTGCAACTGCCACACCGCTGCGGGCGGCGCCAATGATGCTAAACTTCTTCCCCTCAATATGTGCGACGTCCATAGCATTGCATCATTTCCGGTGTTCCGTATATCACGCTATCGCACCTTGAACGTTGCGAGACTCACGATCATCATCAGTATGGCAATAATGTAAAACCGCGTCACAATTTTCGGTTCCGGCCAGCCGAGCATTTCAAAGTGATGGTGCAGCGGTGCCATCTTGAACACGCGCCGCCCTTCGCCGTATTTCTTTCTGGTATATTTGAAATAGAGTCTCTGGACGATCACCGATACCGTCTCCGCAAGAAATACCCCGCCAAGCGTCGGCAGCAGCAGCTCCTTCTTGATGAGCACACAGAGAGCACCAATGGCACCACCAAGGGCCAGAGAGCCGGTATCCCCCATGAACACCTGCGCGGGATACGCATTGAACCAGAGAAAGCCGAGCGCGGCACCGGCAAGAGCCGCACAATAGATCGTCAACTCCCCGTTCCCGCGCAGAAATGGAATCGTCAGATATTCGCTCACCACAGCGTTGCCGGAAACATAGCTCATGACTCCAAGCGTCAGCGCAACGATACCGACGATCCCGATTGCCAACCCATCGAGTCCATCGGTAAGGTTCACGGCGTTGGATGTGGCTGTGATGACAAAGATGACCATCGGTATATACATGACATCAAAGTTGAATTCGAGATTCTTGAAGAACGGTACAGTCGTGGAGGATTTTATCCTCTCAAGATCCACATCAACCCATTGCGGATAGAAATAGATGACTCCTCCGACAACGAGACCAACAAGAATCTGACCAACGATCTTGTACCGACCAATGAGCCCCTTGGGTTTTTTCTTTACGACCTTCAAATAATCATCAAGAAGGCCGACCGCACCCAGCGCTGCGGTAACGAAGACAATCAACAGGATGTAGCTGTTGCCCAGATTTCCCCACAACAGCGTCGGGCCCAGGACCGATGCGAGAACAATCAGTCCGCCCATCGTCGGTGTACCCGCTTTCGTGAGGTGCGTCTTCGGCGCCTCCAGCTTTGCCGCCTCACCGATCTGTTTTCTTTTTAAGATCCTGATGATTTTCGGGCCGATCCAGAATGCAATCACCAGCGCTGTTACTGCTGCAGCGGCCGCGCGAAAGGTGATGTACCGGAATACTCCGAACCCCGGCGGATGATAGGCCTTTTCTATCAGATCAAAAACATAATAGAGCATGTGCTATTCTTATGACTGGCCTTCACCCGACCGATACTTCTGTATAGCGTATTCGTTCCGCGAGGAACGTCACAACATTCTCCATTTTCATACCGCGAGAGCCCTTCACCAGTACGGCATCTCCCGGCGCAAGCAGCTCGGCCAAATACTCCGCCAGAACATTCTGCTGCTCATAGTGAATTGCTGACGGTATGTTTGCAGCATCATGGATATGCCGCGCAAGCTCACCGAACGTCAGGAGAGAATCAATGTTAAGCTGTGACACCTCCCGACCAACACGTGCGTGCTCATTTGGTCCTGCAGAACCCAGCTCGCGCATGTCGGCCAGCACGGCTATTTTCTTTCCCCGTACTTTTGCTGCCGCCAACGTCCGCAATGCTTCGATCATTGAATCCGGGTTAGCGTTGTACGTGTCGTTATAGATTGTTACGCCGCGAATGCTGAGTACTTCCATTCTCTTACTCACCGCCCGGAAGTTTTCAAGAGCTTTGCGTATTCTTGCAGGCGGAACCTTGTACGCAAGTCCAACAGCTGCAGCAGCAAGGGCGTTTGCCGCGTTATGCCGTCCGGGGATTCTCAGTTGTGCGCTTGCCGCTCTCTTCATTTTCTTGCCGCGAAATTCGAACAGGACACAACCTGTTTCATCCATGTCAATGATCCGTCCGACAACATCGGCGCTTCTCAATCCAAGCCCATACGAGTACCGGTTGCCCATACGCCTTGACATGGCCTTCACGAGTTTGTCCTCGGCATTCACAAAAGCACGCGATCTCTTTTTCTTTCTCAAAGACCGAAACAGCGCCCCTTCTTCTGCCGCAACCCCATCGAGCGAGTTGAAGAACTCCAGATGCTCATGCCCGATATTCGTTATCAACCCGTCAGTGGGTTCAAGTATCCGACAGAGATACTCAATTTCGCCCGGATGATTTGTTCCTATCTCAACGACTGCAACCCTGTGTTTCCTTTCAAGGTTGAACAGGGTGAGCGGAACACCTATCTGATTATTGTTATTCCCCTCGGTAGCCAGCACTTTGTATGACGTTCGAAGAACGGATGCAATCATATCCTTTGTTGTTGTCTTCCCGTTGCTTCCCCCAACGGCAAGAACGGGAATAGAAAATTTTCTCCTGTGAAGATTAGCCAGCTCACCAAGGGCTCTTGTTGTATCGTCCACAAGAAGGATCGGTACATTTGAAATGCGAGCCAGGTCTGCATCTCTCCCGGCAACCACCGATACCGCTCCTTTGTCGAACGCTTCTTCGATGAACCTGTGCCCGTCAAAACGTTCACCCCGTAACGCAATGAACAGGTCGCCAGGCTTGAGTGCCCGTGTGTCGGTCGAGACACCGGAGATTTTTTTCCCTTGTAACAGATCACGGTTGCGAAATTCATGATGGGTGACCTTCCCCAGGTCATCGAGAGCCAACCTCATTGTCCGTTCCGGATGAAGGCTTCCACCTCTTCCCGATCGTCGAAGGGAATCTTCTTGTCTCCTATTATCTGATAGTCTTCATGACCTTTGCCGGCAATCAGGACGACGTCACCCGATCCAGCGAGACCCAGTGCCATTCTGATTGCTTTCCTCCGATCCACTTCTGCAAATACTTTGGTGCCGGCTTGAATCCCTGTCATCACCTCGTCGATAATCTCCTGCGGGTTTTCCTTCCGGGGATTGTCGGATGTAACGACAGTGATATCGCTGAGTGTGGAAGCGAGCTTTGCCATTTGAGGCCGCTTTCCCCGGTCACGGTTCCCACCGCAGCCAAATACTGTGATAATCTTGCTTTTGCCTTCAGTCGGGAGAATGTCATGGATAGCCTGCAGACAGTTTTCCAGCGCATCGGGTGTGTGCGCGTAATCCACAACGGCCGTCCACCCTTTGGGCGATAAGATGTTCTCAAATCTCCCGCGCACGGATTTCGTTCGCTCAATTCCTGCGGCAATGTCCTTGTCGTCAATCCCGAGCACGGATGCAGTCGCATACGCCGCCATGATGTTCGCAACATTGAAACGGCCGATGAGCGAGGATGATACACTCCGTGTCTTTCCACTATGCAGCACCGTAAACGATGTTCCGTTTACGCTCACACGAATATCGTGTGCGGTGAAATTTGTCTCTTTTTTGATACCGTAGCCTGCTGTCGTTGCCTTCGTGTCTTGTACAATTGCAGATCCCTGTCCGTCATCTGCGTTTGTAATCGCATAGGCGCCTGCAAAAAGATTGTCGAAGAGGGACTTCTTTGCCTTGAAATATTCATCCATGGAACCGTGGAAATCCAGGTGATCCTGCGTCAGGTTTGTAAAGGTTGCCGCGGCGAACTGCAATCCGTACACCCGGCTGAGCGAGAGCGCATGCGACGACACTTCCATCACCGCCGCGGTGCATCCCCTTTGCACCATCGTCGCAAGGAGTTGGTTCAGCTCCAGCGACTCGGGTGTGGTGTGCGTTGCCGGCAGCATCTCATTGCCAATCCAATGTCCGATTGTCCCAATCAGTCCCACCCGTTTGTCGCGTGATTCCAGAATTGACTTCATCAAATGCGTCGTCGTTGTTTTGCCGTTCGTTCCTGTTACACCAATCAATTGCAAACGTTTCGATGGATGACCGTAGAAGTTAGCCGACATCAGAGCTAGAGTCTTGCGCGAATCCTGCACCACGATCTTTACAACTCCGGCATGCATGAAGAACGAGTCCGGCATCGCCGCATCATTTTCCATCGCGACTACCTTCGCGCCACCAGCTATTGCCCTTTCGATGTATGCGTGTCCGTCAACCAATGTTCCCCTAATGGCAACAAATACATCGCCGCGCTCAACCTTGCGTGAGTCGTATTGGATGGCGTGCACTTCCACGTCGTGTGTCTGGACCATCTTTCCATACACCGTCTGGAACATCTTCGATACAGGAACACCTGTCAAAACGTGAGATAAAACCATGCATTAGAAATCCAAATGGCTATTATTATTTACACGTGGAGCTGTCGACACAGACGTACTTTTCGTACACACCATCCAGGAAATCCCAGAGAGCTCCTGTCGTCTTTCGTGATGCATCTTGTACCGCCGCGTGCAACTCGACGGGAGTATGCTGCTCGATCATGTCGCGTTCTGCGCGAGAGTGATAAACGTCGGCGTCCTGGTGAACCGTGAAGAACTTTATTGAAGCCGTATCGCTCATCCCGTAGAATTTTTTCAGCCCTTCAATTTTCACCCGGGAGACTTCAGGGATCTGCGCCTCGTACGCGTACAGCGCGCTGCAACCCTCCTGGAATGAGCCGTTACGACAGGAATCCATCATAGTATTCACCAATGAGGTGGTTGTCGGTAACGGGGTCGTTGCGAGAACATCCTTCTCTGATGCGCCGAGAGCGTTCGCGAAGCGCATCCAGAGCGCGGGGTGATTCTCCGATCCCTGTTCCTCGTCCATCAGATTGTGCAATAATTCCTGGCGAACTGAAAAGTCCGGTGTATTGGAGTGAACTGCGCTAACCATGCGTGGAAAGTCCTTGACGAAGTGGTAGTACTGGCACGCATATTCCTTCAACGTTTCCTTCGTCAGGGTTCCCTCGCTCCACGCCTGATAGAACGGATGCTTGAGCATACTTTTGTGTTCAAGTGCTGCGTCGATGGGATCGAAAAGTGCAGAAGACATATGACGCTCCTCTTGTTATTATTCTATTTTACTGAATACGCTTTTTCAATAGAGGCTTACCATCGACAGGTTTCTTGCTTCACATTGGAGATGCACCCGTGTTCCGACAGGAACTTGTTTCCCCGCAGCCGGGCTTTGTGAGACAACCATCCCTGAACCATTCACTTCAACATCGAGGTGGTGCATTGTGAGGCGGTTTATTGCCCTTCGAATCGTATACCTCTTCAGATTGGGGACCCGCGTATAGCCTTTCGGCGGAGCCGGAAGCCCGTCATCTGTGGCAAGTTTGATCTGACTGCCGCGGGGTGCCTTTGTGCCGGGACCGGGGGATTGCCCCAGCACGGTTTTCCCTTTGCCGTACGTTTCAACATCAAATCCCTGAGCATCCAGTATTGTAACCGCGACATCCGTTTTCAGATTCGACACATCGGGGACGGCAAACGATTGGTTCCCAGCGATGACGGTGTTGGGCGTTTGCGAAAACCGGTCCGACGTGACTATGATTTTCTCAGCAATTCCTTTAAAGATCGGCGCGCTTGCTGTACCACCGGTATATCCTCCGGCGCGAGGGTTGTCCAACATGACAAGGCACACGAGCTTGGGATCCTCGGCAGGAAGGAACCCGACGAACGAAGCCGTGTAGCTACCCATCTCGTACCTGCCGTCAATGAACTTTCTTGATGTTCCGGTCTTGCCGGCAATGGAAACACCTTCGAGCTTCGCGGGTGTACCGGTACCCCGTTCAACCACACCAACGAGAAATTGTTTCAACTGTTGAGCGGTTGCACTTGAAATGACTCTGCGTACAATCTGTTGCTGTCCTTCGGAGATGACTTCATTGTGTTCGCCCCTGACCTCTTTGACAAGGTAAGGTTTTACGAGAACGCCATTGTTGGCAACCGCCGCGTACGCTGCCACAAGCTGAATCGGAGTCACACCCACTTCATAACCGTAGGCCATTGTGTTAAGGGTTGTACCTGACCATTGGTTGGGTTTTTTCAGTTCACCGCGTACTTCGCCCGGCAGATCAAGTCCGGTAGCCGTTCCAAAACCGAAATTACGCGCGGTCGTATAGAGGAGCTCCGCGCCGATGAGATCGGAAACCTTTGCCATCACGATATTACTTGAGTATTCCAAACCCTCCTGAAACGTCAGCATGCCGTACTCATGTGTGTCGGTAATCTTCCGGGTTTTCCCGCCTGCCAACGTTACAACATACGACCCATTCTCGGCAAAGAATTTCTGATCCGGCTGAACGAGATGGTGTTCCAGCGCCGCCGAAACTGTAACGATCTTGAACACCGAACCGGGCTCGAACATGTCGGTGATTGTTCGGTTCTTCATGACGGCCTGGCTCGAGCTGGCGAAATCGTTTGGGTTGATGGGGGGATAATTCGCCATCGCAAGGACTTCGCCTGTGGCGGGATCCAACATTATCACTAAGCCACTCTCTGCTTTGTTCCGTTCAATTCCTTTTCGAAGCTGCTCCTCTGCGATCGACTGGTATTCGAGATCAATAGTGAGAACAAGATTGTGGCCGTTCACAGGCTCCACCCGCGGGTAATCCACGGACGGACGCCGCCGGCCGAGACCGTCCCGTTGCAGGATGACGTACCCATCGGTTCCTTTGAGCTGTTTATCGTACTGCAACTCAATCCCACTCAGGCCGTTATTGTCAATGTCTGCAAATCCGATCAGTTGTCCGCCAACATGATCATAGTGGTACATACGTCGGGGCTCAGTAAGTTGAACAACCCCCTCGAATTCACCCGCATTGATTCTTCTAGAGTATTCGGGGTTTACGCGGCGTTCCAGCCAGACAAAGCGTTTGTTGGAGGAAGAGAGCTTCTCAAGATACCCTGCTTTGCTTTTCTTGAATGCCTGAACAAACCGTTCCGCGACCGTGGGCGCGTTCTCTGCAACCAGCTTCGGATCGGCGCCAAATGAGACAAAGGTCGTGTTGGAAACAAGGATCTTCCCGTTCCGATCGTAGATGTTTCCCCGTGTCGCTGGGATTGTTGTCCTTGCTTCGTACTGTCGCCGCGCGATTTCCTTATATGAAGGGGATTCGATCACCTGAATCTGCACCAAACGCATGGCCACAAGTGCAAGAAACAAGAGCAACCCGATTTTCAGAACGAGGATCCGGCCCAAGGATTTCTTTCGCAACGTATCCGAATCCGGGTGAGGGGTTAGACTATGTGGCTTGTTTCCAAACATTGGGGACTGATTGCAGACCCGATTATATTATTTGAGGGATTGAATTTTTTCTTCGTCGACCTCAAACCAGGTTGGCTGTTCCTTCGGGTATTGCAAACCGAATTGCTCCGTCGCAATTTTCCCGATACGTTCCAATCCTGACTTGCGGTTGATCTCGGCTTGAAGCACCGCGTTGATGTTTTCAATTTTGTCAAGCTTTGTTTGCAGCTGGTTAACTTCGACGGCAAGTTGGTTCACAGCAATAATGTTGCCGATATAAAGAATGATTGCCACGGCAGTTCCAAACAAGATGAGGATGATGTTAAAGGTTGATGCCTTGCGGCGTATGCCTGTTTTGTTCTGCCGGATTGCATAACCGGGAGCCTTCGTGTGTACGTCCCCGCCAAAGATGTATCTCTTTTCCCGTTCGGTTTCCGCGACAGAAGGTACTACACCTTTGCCGGCTCGTTCGATTAACTCTTCAACATCCGCCGCGTTTTTTCTTGCCATGATGTTCCCTGTTCACATCTAAAGGCTAACGTCATCTGACACTCGCTCAGCAACTCTCATCTTGGCACTTCTTGAGCGTGGGTTGCGCGCCACTTCATCGGCCCTGGCCCGAATTGGTTTCTTGGTGAGAATCCGCAGCCTCGGAACAGCAGCTCTATCGGGAGTGTATTTGTTCCCTGAGGGGATCCGATCTCTTGATCCCTCTCTAAAAAACTCTTTGACGATTCTATCCTCGAGGGAATGGTATGACATGACGACGATGCGGCCGCCCGGAGAAAGGATATCCAATGAATCACGAAGAACACGCTCAAGATTCTTGAGCTCGCCATTTATCTCTATTCTAATTGCCTGAAACACTCTCGCGAGGGTTTCAGTAACATATCTTCCTTTTGCAGCAGATTCAATAACTGCGCTCAACTCACGAGCTGTGTCTATCGGGCGCGCCCCGACGATTTTTCTGGCAATGCGGCGAGACTTTCGTTCTTCACCAAACCTGTAAATTACATCGGCCAATGCCTGCTCGGTATAGGTATTCACAACGTCCCACCCTGTAAGGTGTTGACCGCGATCCATTCGCATATCGATTCTTGCATCCGAGCGGTAGCTGAATCCCTTGGTCGGCTCATCGAGTTGGAATGACGAAACGCCCAAATCCAGGAGCAGACCCGATATTTCGTTTACCTGAAGTGCTTTTAACTCGGACTTCAAGTTTCGAAAATTTGAACTGACAAACGTTGCACGATCGCCAAACTGTGCGAGTCGTTTTTTGGAAAACCCAATAGCATCTTTGTCTGCATCAAAACAGATGAGACGACCCGTTCTCTGCAGCAATTTGCAGATCCCTTCGGCATGGCCTCCACCTCCCACCGTTGCGTCGACATATGTTCTTGATGGATCGGTGATAAGAAACCCAATTGCCTCATCTCGAAGAACTGGAACATGATACTGTACATCCATTGAGTGTGCCAGCGGTCGCCATGCGTTGCGTGCGGGTGCCTACTTCTGAAGAACGGTCTGCGCAACGTTCTCATAGCTTTCCGCTTGAGCTTTGAGATAGTCGTCGTAGACTTTTGGATTCCAAATCTCGATGCGCTCTAGAACGCCAAGAATTAAAACCTCATTCTCAATGCCCCCAAATTGCAGAAGCTCTTTTGGAATAGTGATACGTGACTGACCATCGAGCTGAGATTCTACAGCTCGCTGCAAGAGTGTTCGTGTAAAAAATCGGTGCTTTGGATCTGAGGGAGAGAGTCGGCGGATGGACTCTTCAAGCTTGTTCCATTCATCGAGTGGATAGACAAACAAACACTGTTCATACCCGCGGGTAACAACAAAGGTGTCATTCGCCTCGGGAGAGACATACTTCCGCAGCTTTGCCGGTATATTCGTTCGGCCTTTCGTATCGACAGAATAACTGTATGACCCCTTGAATGAAGACATCTTCGTCGGCTACCAATGTTGCCCAAAGGAAGTTATTTTCTACCCACTTGTTACCCACTTTTACCCACTGCGCGAAGTCAAGATACGCTTTTGAATGTTAAAGTCAAGCACAAAATGGTTAAAATTGAGGGTTTTGGAGGACTACGGAAGTTTTATGATGGGTATTACCAATCTAGCGCATTTCCCACTCAGGCTGACTTAGGATTTGTCCTCAAGTGGGGCAGAAATTGCCCCCTTTTCCAAGGCCAAGCCTCTTAATATATCCATCGCAAATTGCAGGCGGGCTTGTTGGTCCTGGGCATCTGGTAGTCTGGCCAACAGCGTGAGCTTCTTTCCGACCTGTTTCAGCGCTAACCCTGTCTTTTGTCTGGAGGAAATAGTAGCCATGAGATCCTGAAATTTTTGCCCCTGATAAAAAGAGGTCTCGGACTCAGGTGGTAATTCAATCGCTACCTCCGCAGTCGATATATTGACTTTCGGAAATCCCAGCTTGGAGGCCGCTAGCCTCACACGAATAACGCCAAATAGATTCTCTACTTCCTTGGACATTGATCCAAATCGATCTACGAGTTCGGCCTCGATATCCCCCAGCTGCTGCAGCGTTTCAATCGCATACAGTCGACGGTAAAGCGTGAGCCGTTCAATGTCACTGCCGACGTATGTTGTCGGTATGTATGCCTCGAAATCAATTCCCACTACCGTCTCACTGCTCTTGTGAGACACCAATTCCTTGTCTTCAAAGAAGCTTTTGAATTCCTGTTCCCGCAACTCACTGACTGCTTCTTCGAGAATCCGACTATAGGCTTCAAATCCCATCGTCTCGATGAAGCCGCTTTGTTCCCCACCAAGCAAATTCCCTGCTCCTCGTATTTCAAGATCACGCATCGCAAGGTTGAACCCGGAGCCCAGCTCTGTAAATTCCTCGATCGCCTGCAGCCTTTGCAAGCTGGGTTTGGTAAGAATTGAAAGCGGCGGTGTGAGCAGGTAAGCGTACGCTTGTGTGTTCGATCTGCCAACTCTTCCGCGCAATTGATACAACTCTGCCATTCCAAATTTGTCTGCTCGATTGATGATGATTGTGTTGACATTGGGAATGTCCAGACCAGACTCGATGATTTTTGTGCATACAAGAACATCAAATCGTTTCTCCAGAAAATCCAACATTACTTCTTCCAGTTCATGGGAGTGCATTTGTCCATGCGCGAAGCGAACTTGCGCGGTTGGCATGTTCTGCTGCAGGCGCGTTGTAACCTCTTCAATATTCTGAATCCGGTCGTGAACAAAATAGACCTGTCCGCCACGGTGGATTTCCCTGAGTACCGCATCCTTGATCAGCTCATTGTTATGTTGCGTGATTTCAGTAATCACCGGCAAGCGATTCCTTGGTGGCGTTGCAATAATTGAGAGGTCTCTCGCGCCAAGAAGCGAGAAATGTAGCGTGCGGGGAATTGGAGTCGCCGTCAAAGTCAATGTGTCGACTTGGGCGCGAAGTTGCCGCAGTTTTTCCTTTGCTGAAACTCCAAAGCGATGCTCTTCATCAATTATCAACAGTCCTAAGGCCTTGAAACCAATATCTTTGGACAGAAGGCGGTGAGTCCCGATAATAATATCGATTGTTCCCGCCTTCAGTTGATCAACAATCATAATCTGCTCTTTTTTCGTTTTGAAGCGCGAGATCACCTGAACATTGACTGTATATCTTGACGTGCGGTCGAGAAACGTGCGGTGGTGTTGCACGGCGAGAATGGTTGTAGGCACCAACAGCGCGACCTGTTTCCCGTCCATCACAGCCTTAAAGGCAGCGCGGACAGCGACCTCAGTCTTTCCAAATCCGACATCCCCACAGATAAGTCGATCCATCGGGTTCGCTGCTTCCATATCTTGCTTCACGTCGAGAGTGGCCTTCGCCTGATCAAATGTGTCCTCGTACATGAACGAGGCTTCGAGTTCCTTTTGCCATGGGGTATCTCTTTGGAACGCGTATCCCTCAGTGTTCTTCCTCTGAGCATAAAGTTGGATCAAATCTCGGGCAATGTCCTTGATTCGACTCTTTGCGCGTGATTTGAGGCGCTCCCAGTCTGCGGTTCCGAGCCGGGAGAGTCTCGGGATGTGTCCCTCCTTCGACGAATACTTCTTCACCTTTCCGAGGTAGTTGAGGTTGACGTACAGGGTATCGCTTTCCTCGTAACGAAGTTTCATCACCTCCTGTGTTACAGCCCGGACCGTGACCCTTTGCAATCCATCAAACCTTCCGATACCGTGGTCATCGTGAACGACGTAATCGCCTTTGCGCAGTTCATGGATTTCTCTCGATGAAACCGATCTTGATTTGCTCTTGGCCCTTTTCCATCTACGCCTAAGTCGGTTGAAGATCTGATGCTCAGTAAAAAGCGCGAACTTGTCTTCGGGAAGAATGAATCCTTCGTGAAGTGCATCCAGGGAAAACTGTATGTGGGGATCCTCTTCACTTTTTGTCTGATGCGATGCATCAAACTCATCGTCGACCTCATCGGGAGTTTCATCAAGGAGTACTTTGAGGCGAGAAAGTTCGGATTGACTATCCGCGGTGAGAACAACGGTAAAGGATTCCTTTTCAAGTTTTTGAATGGTCTCTCTTAGGGTTTTTACGCTCCCATTGAATGAGGGTTGGGATTCCGAGTTGAAATTGATGTTTTTCTCAACGCCCCTCCCCAAATGGTGAATATTAATCCTTTGAAACATCGGCAGAACTTCTTCCAACTCCGGCCACTTATATGTGTTCGTTTCAGGTCCAGACATCTGAGTTTCGATTGCACGTCGTATGAGATCCGGCTCCTCCATCACAATCATAGCATTCGATTGGAGATAGTCGAGCAGTGACGCTGTTCTATCATTCAATCCGTTTTGTGAAAACACATTCGGGACAATTGTGGCGGCGGACAGCTCTTTGATCGATCGTTGTGAGATTGGGTCGAATTCGCGGAGGGACTCAATGGTGTCACCAACGAGTTCGATGCGGATGGGGTTCTCACCGACGAATGGAAAGACATCGAGAATGCCTCCCCTTAACGCGAAATCGCCGAATGATTCAACGAAGTCCTTCCTTTCGAAGTTGAGTGTTGTAAGCTCATCCACTGCTTCGCTTAGATTGTATGAGGTTCCCACCTTGATCATAAACGATGAGTTCTTCAGTCGAGCAGGAGGAGGAACTCTTACCGGAAGTGAGTTCGGATC
>CAYPVN010000002.1:0-5193 GCA_964414155.1 uncultured Chitinophagales bacterium | reverse complement strand
CTATCTGTCTTAGTTTCTGCTGCTCAGACTTAAAATGCTTTGCAAGATCAAACATGTTTCTGCAGAATGAAAATAGTCCACCCCTCCATTATCCGGGTGAAGAGAATATTCCGAGACAGCGGAAGGGTAATTAAATTGATGCCGTGAGTGGCGCTTAATTTATAGCGAGTCTCACGAAACCATTGGCCTTTTCAAGTCTACGTCGAGCTTCCTCGGCAGAGACTTTGGCCATGATCATAACAATTGCCGTCTTGACATGCCCATCTGCTTTGTCCAGGGTGATCGCAGCGGTTTCAGAATCCACACCTGTCGCGATACCGATAATTCGTTTCGCGCGCTCAACAAGCTTTTGACTTTTCAGTTGGAGATCGACCATCATGTTCTCATACACTTTCCCCATCTTTATCATTGCTGCGGTCGTCAGCATGTTGAGGACGAGCTTCTGGGCGGTGCCAGATTTCATCCTCGTCGAGCCCATTATGACCTCGGCTCCGACGTTGGGGCATATCGCAACATCAACTTTTAGATTGAACTCAGAACGTGGGTTTGTGGTGACGTAAATTGTTCTTGCACCAAGCTCTCGAGCGCGATCAATCGCAGCAACAACATAGGGGGTTCTACGGCTCGCTGCAATTCCGCACACGACATCCAACTCAGAAACTTCGAGTGCATCGATGTCACGGGTTGCAGCGCCATCATTATCCTCCGCCCCTTCTTGAGATTCAAACACCGCGTCTTTGCCTCCGGCGATCAGCGCTCGAATCGCGGATGGGCTCGTCCCAAATGTCGGAGGGCACTCCGTTGAATCAAGAATTCCCAATCTGCCGCTCGTTCCCGCGCCAACGTATATTAGCCGGCCGCCTTGATTCAGGCACGCAACAATGAGATCAACCGCTTGAGTGATATATGGTATCTCACGCTCCACCGCCAGCGGAACGAGCTTGTCTTCCGTGTTGATAATTCTCAGGATGGAGAGGGTGGGCTGAAGATCTATCTCGTTGGACGAGGGATTGCGTTGCTCTGTAAGGAGAGCGGCTAATTCTTCGGTCAGGTTTCGGGGCGGTTGCATGCAATAACGGTTATTAGATTCAGAGTTCTACAATTACGAGTTTCTTGTTCTCTAATCCTGCCTCGTTGCCTTCACCAAAAAGAAGATCAAGGGTTGTGATTTTCTTTTCTCCTGTCTTTGTTACCGCTGTCTGAATCTCAGTGTCTAAGTCACCGCCTTTCATGGCAATCAGACACGGGATCTGGAACACTTTTGGGTTGCCGGTTTCTCTCGTTCGGATAGTACTATCACCGACTGCTCTGCCGGTGAGCAGCGGCTTGGACCACTTAATCAGATCGGTCAGTGATGAAACGGCTCTCGCAAAAATAATATTGAATCTTACTGATTTCTTAACCAGATCCTCAGCACGATTTGACATCACGGAAACATTCGTAAGACCCAATTCGCCAATCATATTCTCCAACGCAGTTGTCTTCTTCCTGATCGAGTCGAGTACTGTGATATGCAGGTCGCTCCGGACAACAGCAAGCGGTATCCCTGGAAACCCACCACCTGAACCCAAGTCTAGAACAGTCACACCTCTGGGGATTTCAATGGTGAAGAGTGGAGATAGTGAATGGAGAATATGACTTATCCAAATGTTCCTAGCGTCTGCTCTTGAAAGCAGGTTAATCCTGGAGTTCCATGAAAGGACCTGTTCAGCAAATCTTATGAGTAAGTTCAACTGACCATCATACAGAGGAACTCCCCGTTCCCTACAAATCCTACTTACGAGTTGGTGAGATTCGTCCAAATAGCTATCCCCTACCTGTCGTTCCATGTGGAACTCAACTGCTTGAGTGAAACCATCAGAACGGAGAGGTCTGCAATGGTAATTCCGCTTATTCTAGAAGCCTGCCCAACTGATCGTGGATTTACCCGACTGAATTTCTCTCTTCCCTCGTTGCTGAGTGATTTTACATTATTGAAATCAAACCCAACCGGGATAGATAGTTGCTCTTGCTTCTGGAATTGCCGAATCTGCTCCTCTTGTCGACGAAGGTAGCCCTCATATTTGACCTCAATCTCAACTCTCTCCGTGGCCGTTGGATCTGATAGAAGTGGGACCAGCCTCTGTAGGGAGCTGACCAGTGGTAGTTGAAGCAGGTTCTCAAGTTTGATTTCTGGCCGTCTCAGAATTTGAATGAGTTTTGTTGCCTCAGAAATCGCTTCGCTACCGAACCGATCAAGGAATCCGTTAATATCACCCGGCGACGCCGTGGATTCTGACAAGCAATCTATTCCGTTCGAGATCTTCTTCTCCTTCTGATCCAAATACCTAATGGATTCGACCGAGATTAAGCCTAGGGCGAAGCCTTTCCTCATCAGCCTTGTGTCCGCATTGTCTTGCCGTAAGAGGAGCCGGTATTCCGCTCGGGACGTAAATATACGGTAGGGCTCATCGGTTCCCTTGTTTATTAGATCATCAATGAGAACGCCAATATAAGATTCACTACGGTTCAAGATGAAAGGCTCCCCACCCTTGGCCCGCAATGCTGCGTTGATTCCGGCAATCAAGCCCTGCGCGGCGGCCTCTTCATAGCCACTGGTGCCATTGATCTGGCCAGCTAAGTAAAGTCCCTTAACAAGCTTTGTTTCTAATGTATGCTCAAGTTGGTGAGGTGGAAAGAAGTCGTATTCAACAGCGTACCCTGATCTCAGAACCGCACATCTTTCGAGGCCGGAAACGGTATGCAATGCTTTAACCTGAACGTCTTTAGAGAGGCTTGTCGAAAATCCGTTCACATAAACGATGTCTGACTCATACCCCTCTGGTTCTAAGAAGAGTTGATGTCTCTCCCTCTCAGCAAATCTCTCAATTTTGTCCTCAATGGAGGGACAATACCTTGGACCAACCCCCTTAATCCTACCTGTAAACATGGGTGATTCAGCAAAGCCCGTTCTAAGCACATCATGCGTTGTGGAGTTTGTGTAGGTCAAATACATGGGGATTTGGGTGTTTTCAATCCTTGATGTTTGAAAAGAAAATGGTCTCGGCGGATTGTCGGGCTGCTGAATTTCTGTCTTCGAAAAATCAATGCTTGCTTTGGAAATCCTTGGCGGCGTACCGGTTTTGAGCCTACCCGTCCTAAACCCGAGATCGGCCAATCTCAAAGAGATCGTATTCACGGTTTTCTCCCCAAATCTTCCGCCAGAGGTCTTTTCAAGTCCAGTATGCATCATTGAATTGAGGAATGTCCCGGCACAAATGACTATAGACCGGCATTGAAGTTCTCGTCCATTCTCGGTGATAGCTCCAATTATTTCACCCCTCTCGACCCTAATATCTAGGAGAGTGTCTTGAATTATTGTAAGGCTCGTTTGATGTTCTACCCGATTTCTGGCTTCTTTGCTATACCACTCTCGGTCGTTTTGACACCTTGGTGACCAAATTGCTGGTCCCTTGGATTTATTCAGCATATGAAAATGAATGCCTGTTGCATCGGCGATCTTACCCATCTCACCCCCAAGGGCATCGATTTCACGGACCAGATGACCCTTTGCAGATCCGCCGATTGCTGGATTGCAGGACATTCTACCAATAGAATTCAAATCCATGGTTAGCAAAACGGTTGTACAGCCAATTCTTGCAGATGCGAGGGCCGCTTCGATTCCGGCATGACCGGCTCCTACGACCAAAACGTCCACCTTATTCGTGCTCATATACTCAGTTCCACGTGAAACCATACCTACTTTCCGATACAGAATTTCCCAAATACGCTATCAAGAATATCATCGGTCGTTATTTCACCAACAATTACAGAAAGAGACTCAACTGCCTGCCTTAGCTCAAATGAAACGAACTCGTTTGATTCACCTGCGAGATTTGAGCTCTTAGCTCTCTTGATACTCTCTAAGCAGCTTCCCAAGGCAAGCTTATGGCGCAGAGACGTCACTCGAAGACCCTCTTCAGAATTACTGCCATTACCGACAACACTCCGAACCATGGCTTTTCTGAGGTCATCGATCCCGGTGCCACTCAGAGCAGAAACGAAAACGCATGAATCCCCTGAACCATTTGGGGTCTTCAACATTTCAAATTGAGCCGAATCAATAAGATCTATCTTGTTATACACCCTCACCGCTTTTGCCATCGATTCCTCTCTAGTTGGCTTTTCATGTTGGGAATCGACAGACTCAGTCGCATCCAATACCTCCAAAACGATGTCTGACTCCCTAAGGAGATTGGTAGCCCTCAAAACACCCGACATTTCCACTGGATCACTCGACGACCCTAATCCAGCTGTATCAACAATCCGAAATAGTATGCCCTCGATAACGACAGATTCCTCAATAAAATCGCGGGTTGTACCAGGACTCGGAGCCACGATGGCTCTCTCTTCCATCAAGATTCTGTTAAAAATACTGGATTTTCCGACATTGGGTTTCCCGGCCAAGACAACTGATACTCCGTCTCTGTATGCCTTCCCAATATCATATGTTTTCAGCAAAGCGCTGATTTGAGCTTCGACTTTCCCAAGGATCTGTTGAATCTGCTCCTTTGGTACCAAGGGAACATTATCCGAACTGAAATCAAGCTCAAGTTCAAGCAATGAGCAGGCCTCCAGAATACTTTTTCTAAGTGGAGTCAAGGCACTCGACAATTTTCCCTTTAGTTGGCCCAGTGAAATATCGTAAGCCTTTCGGCTCCGTGCCGCGATAAGATCTGCAACGGCTTCTGCCTGAGATAAATCGAGTTTGCTATTCAGGTAGGCACGTTTGGTGAACTCGCCAGGATCTGCTTGCCTGGCACCAGCTTGGAGGATTGCCGCGAGAACAAGGTTGGTAACAAGAATGCCCCCGTGACAGCTGAATTCTACAGAATCTTCACCCGTATATGAACGCGGCTTCCGGAAAACGGTTGACAAGACAAAATCCACTATGTGGTCAGCAGAATCTCGCAACTCACCATAGTGGACTGTATAACCATCTGCGTTGCCAAGCCGGATTTTACCATGAAATATTCTGTCGGCAATAGTAAGAGAATCCGGTCCGCTCATTCTCACAATCGCGATGGCTCCTTCGCCTGCGGGTGTGGCTATGGCTGCAATTGTGTCTTCCGAACGGATTTTCATTTCTTTCCAAGACGTGTGCGCGCAACTTACAAATTTTCAAAATCAGTATCAATTCGTTCTGACTAAAAA
>CAYPVN010000001.1:37721-39167 GCA_964414155.1 uncultured Chitinophagales bacterium | reverse complement strand
CCGTGGGTAGTGTTCCACGAGAACATCTCGCCGGGAGTTCCCTCCTGTTTTGCATATACTTTGTATGTCTGGCCGACGAACGCGTTCACCAGACCGGGGATTGCGGCAGGTACAGCGTCACCGACTGTTCCGATCAGTCCGAGCACATCGTCGCCGGGTCCGAGTCCCCCCTGCGCTGGCGTTGGATGCACGTAATCGCTGCGGTACGGTCGCTTGTACATTACTGTGACGTACGCTCCATTCCCCATGTCGTGCGGGTTGATGACGACCTCGAAGTGGAATGGCTTCTCGCCCGGAGATGGGAGCGGGAGGTTGGAAAACTTCAAGGTTGTCATTGCCTGTCGAAGAGCATTATCGACCGGCAGACGAATGCGGTGAGCTTCAAGGAGATAGAGCGACTCGGTTTCAATCAACAGACCGTGAATTATTCCAAAACTTCCAAAGCTGACGAGTGCTGCGTTGAAGAGTGTATCGTTCCGAATGATCTCGGTACCCAAGGTGGTCTTCAATTGATCTGATACAACCGGGTATGAGCTTCGTTCGAGCCAGACATGCTTGTCCGGTGCAACGATGAGGTGAATCCCGACAACGAAATCCTGCATAGCCCCGACTTCGGTAGCAGCGCCGTGCGTTCCCGTAGAGACCGCACCGGCTATCGTTTGACCATTGCTTGCACCGGAAGTCTTGATGGCAGATGCTGGCTGGCGCTTGGCGAGATAATCGTTCAATTCGCCTACCGAAATTCCACACTGCGCAAAAACAAGATTGCTCTGCGAGCCTGTGTATTTCGGAGATACAAACCGGGCGGCCAGAGGAAACCACCAGTTTAGCGGCTTCGTATTGATCAGCCTCCCATCCGTGACTGCTGCCTTGGAAAGCGACCAGGTGCCGCCGTATGCGCGCAAACGAACATTATCCTGGGCTGCTTGAGCCATCAGGGATTGCAACTTGGCAACAGTCAGCTTCAGATCAGCCCAGCCATCGGTCACCGGAGGAGGCGGGTTCCAGATATCGTAGTACAGCTTGATGGTCTGTGTGAAGTTCTGATGCTTGTTGGTCCACTCGGTTTCATTGTTCACGATAACACGTGCTTCACGCGCCATGCGACGCCTCTACATAGTTTTGACTTGAACGAGCTTCGTCCCTGATCTTACTTGAACACATCCGGAGGCGGCGGCGCTTCTCTCTCGCACGTCCACTCGATATCCACGGGCACCCAGATACCGACCGTTACCACGGACAGCAACACGTAGCCGAAGTTGGTTGAAACACGGACTTCGTGCATCCCCGCGCCCTGGCAGTTGTCCGCGAATTCATTCTCTTGCACGAGTCCCCAGAAGAGGGCATGCATGGTTTTCTTGTGTGGCTCGGTTGCTGCTTCCCCGCGCATCGAAATCCGGTAGTGATAGCAACCGCTGGAGAATACGAAGATGATGACGAGGCCGA
>CAYPVN010000001.1:15080-37621 GCA_964414155.1 uncultured Chitinophagales bacterium | reverse complement strand
CGTTGCTTCATCGGTTCCAATGGCAGGAAGTCCGGTCCATACACCCTGCTGAGAATATACGTGAGCGTTTTCTTGTCGTGCCAGTAGCTTAAATGCGCGAGTCCCGGTATCCTGAGTAGCCGTGTGTGGAAGTTTATCGGAGGGTCCTCGCCACAGATCAAAGGATTGGAGAGTGCGCCGGAAACAGGATCCAGGACGTGGTAGAAATTGACCCAGAAGTCTCTGAGCTTGTGCGTACCCTGCTGCGCCGCCCCAGTCTTCCCTGCCGAAACGAGATCAATGCGGGAAGTCTTCGGCCAGGGTCGAAGGGATTCTCCTCCAAACAAGTACGCAATCTTATCAAGCGGACTTCCAAGTGTGATGAATCGGCGCAGTGAGTCCCGGAACTTGATGACACCTTCTTTTTGCTCCTGCGTTCCCTCCTTCTCAAGAACCTCCGCCCGGTGGAACAAGTCAGAAAGAATGTTGTAAGTGATGACCGTCCCGAGACTGTGCGCCACCCAGACGATGCGATCGAAGATCACCGGCTTACCATTTCTCTGCACCTTCTCTTCATCAGGGATCTTCTTGAAATCCCAATCCAGACCGATCAGCCTCAAGAAGGCGGCGCCAATTCTCTTGTCTACCCTTTGCACAATGGCTCGTTCCACCATGCCTTGCGGCGCAACGTACAGGCGCACGTCGCCCAGAATCCTGGCGATCACCCTTGGAGCGAACAGGAAGAGAATGAGGAACCCGAAAGGCAGGACGACTTGCAATGGGATGTACAACAGCCACGCGATCAGGTGAATCTCGCTGATGACCCGTGGATGGATCAGTTTTACTTGTTGTTTCAGGAAGAACCCGATTGTCCGAACCGCTGAAATCGAGCGACGCAGCCAGAGGTAGGAGAAGAACTTGCGCTTCACCTTGTCCAGCACTGCCCAATCATCGGGAAAGTTCTTCTTCAAATTATCATAATCCGCCCAGTAGCCTTCGGCGATATACGGAGGCGGAGTTTCTTCCGGCGGCTTGAGCGTCACCTTTGCTTTTTCGGCCTCGCGGGCAATCTCTTCAAGAGCATCTTCAAAGCCGATGCGCATCAGCGCCGTTGTCTCGCCCCACTTCTGGTCTCCCATGCCGTGAACGATAAAGATTGCATTCTTCAGGGCCGGGTTATCAACAACCTCCCCTTTGATCGTTGTTGTCTTCTTTGGCACTCTCCCGATGTGCCATTGATAGACGTCGTCGTCGTATGCGCGTGGACGTTTGTACCGTTGGGAAAGCGACATGATGCACTCCTTTCATCTCGACGAAAGAGAATCCATATAGCGAAGCTACACTTTGATATCGACAAACACTGCGCAATGGTCGGATGCTTCGCTGCCTGGTTTGTCAACCGTTGGGAGGATGCGCTGCGAGGAATCGGGGTAGTACTTGTCCAGCCCTTTATACCGCGCCAGTCCTCTGCGCTCAATGAGCGGTGTTCCGCCGACACTTGACATGAGAGGTTTTGACAGGAGAATGTAATCCAGCTGGCTCACACTTTTCACGCTGTTCTTCGATTCATACACATGAGTCCACCGCTCGACCTTTGGCAGGAGAGTGAGAGCATCCGTTTGCCACGGTTTCTTCAGCAATGGCTGCAGACTGCTGTTATCTGGTGTCTGGTTGAAGTCTCCAACGACTGCAAACTTTGCATTCTGTACCGCGCTTCCGAAAGTCTCCTCGACAATGCCGGCAACGCGCCCGGCTTGCTGTGCCCTTCGCTCTGGATTGTCCATGAACTGCGACTTGAAATGGTTCACAAACAATGTCAGCGCCGTTCCTTTCACATCAACCTGCACCACAAGACAATCCCGCGAGAAGGTCTCCACCGTCGCACCTTTCTTGGTTTTGTATCTATCGGTAATGTATGACCGTACGTGCGTGATGGGAAACTTGCTGAGCACGGCAACGTCGATGCCGCGAGGGTCATTGCCATCGATCAGCATGAAATACGGAAAGCGTTTCGACTTGAAGAATGTCGCTGAGTTGAACTTCCGCAGAGCCTCCATGCTTTCGATTTCGACCAAAGCCATGACGTCCGGGTCATTTTCCTTAATGACAGCTGCGGTGGCGGCACGCTGAGTATGAGAGATGTCGGAAAAATTCTGGAGGTCCCGCGCCAGCCATTCTAATGAGGCTCCGCTTTTCTCAAATGTAACCAAGGCATCGGCGCGTGCCTTACTTACCCGCGCCTTGTAAGCCTGGTCCGATTCATTCTTCTTCCGAGGGACGAGTGGGCCGGTGAACGCATAGCGTAGAAAGAGATTTTCACAGTTGAATGTGCCAACACGGATCGAGGCCATCTGGGCACCTCACGAATGTGGAAGGAATGTTGGATAGGAAGCGTATTTGAACGCTGGAAACGCATACCATCCTCATTAGGTTGAGGAGGATTTTTAAGAGGAACTACTGGGAATGTTACGAGGGAGTTTAGTCTTTTTGATGCAGAATGTCAAGGGAATTCTTCGGGAAATGCAAGCTTTTAGTAACCGATAGATCGTCGGATTTCCAACAGAATGGAAGACTCGTTCGCGACTAAAGCCAGCGATTCCGCTTGAACACCCAGAGCATTCCTACACCTACTGCAGTCATGAACACGGCGGCCGCGGCAACACCATATTCCCACTCAGCGCCCGGCAGGAATTTGAAGTTCATGCCAAAGAATCCAGTGATGAAGCTTAACGGAAGGAAAATCGTGGAAATGATGGTGAGAACCTTCATCACCCGATTCAGGTTGTTGGACGTTACAGACAGGTAGGCATCGAGCAATCCTGAGACCATATCGCGATAGGATTCGGCGAGGTCCGTCATGCGAACCAGATGGTCGTAAACGTTTCGGTAGTAGATCATTTCCTCGTGCGTAATTAGCGAGAACTCACCGCGTGATAGTCGGTTCAACATTTCACGCTGGTACACCGCCACACGCCGGATGGTCATGATGTCCTTCTTCAGCTGGAGTATACGCAGCATGGTCCGCTGACTCGGCAAGCGAAAGACCTCACCTTCCATCGCATCGATCGCATCATCAAGGCCGTCAAGGATCGGAGTGTAGTTGTCCACGACGTCATCGATGATGATGTGGAAAAGAAAGTCGGGCCCCCGACCGAGCGTCTGCGGGTTCTTGGAACAGAGTTGCGCAGCATAGACGAGCGATCGGAGTGGCTTGTAGTGATGCGTGACGAGTACTCGTTTCGAAAGGAACGCACTTAACTGGGAGGTCCTGATCTCAACATTCCGGCGCCTCTCTTCCGACTCGGCCCGGGTCACACTTTCGACAGGGTTGAAAATGATAAAGAGATATTCTCCAAAGTCTTCTACTTTGGGAAGATGCCCGTCTTCATCTCTTCCTCTTTGACAGTCTTCAATCGCAAGAGGATGGTAGTCAAGCAACGCGACAAGTATCGTCTCCTCCTCCGCTTCGAGAGGGTTCTCCATGTCGACCCAGAGCATACCCTCATTGTGCTGAAGGCACTGACTCAACTCCTTGATCGAGAGTCGCTTGATTTCGTTGTTGAGAAAATGGTAGATACTGATCACGAATTCGGACCGCCGGTAGGATACACAAGGCAATTGTTCGACGGCAATATTGGAAAAACTCGTGAGATTGTCAACCAACAAGATGGGAAATTCTTCGGTTGGTAGGACTTGTCGAAACCGGGATTCGTTTTCTTAGAGGGTCACTTCCAGTTGCAGGGAAATCCGGTTGTCCAGATCTCCACTTATTTCAGTCAGCCCGGAGCTGATGCTCTTTACCCCATCCTTCCGGGTTTCGGAATACTTCGCCGATAAATGCAGGCTATTGGCAAACTTGTAGCTTACAAGAGCATACCAGCGTCTACCCTTGCCGTACAATGCGGGATTGGAGAACACGCCGTGCAAGTCGTTCTCGTATTCATAGAGCCGTGAGTCATACGAGTCGGTGTCGAAAAATATCAGGCGCATTTCCACCTTAAAGTTTTCTGTCAGATTTGATTGGATCTCCTGATAAAGCAAGATACCGCTCTCCTTTTTCCTTACCCTGGAGTATTCAACTCTGGTGGCGTCGATCCTTCCTTTCAGTCTGATCGTGCGTGAGAGATTGTAAGCCCCCGTAACTCGGGCCTTTTGCTGAGATCGAACCACTGTTGCCTTAACTTCATGGGAGTATGGATCGGTGGTCGTTTCATCCATTTCAGTGGTCTTCGATGTAAATCTTCCGATAAGGTCAACCTTGCGAACGACATTCGCCTCGACCTGCACCAGCAACTCATGGCCCGATAAGGGCAGAGATGATGAAAACGTCGGCATTGGAAATTTGAACTGATCGAAGTAGGCGAAAAGTTTTAGCTTCCTTGCGATAGGTACCTCAACACCTAGGTACATCCCCCGTTCATTGCTCGTTTCGCTCCTCTCGCCAAATCCGTTTCCATGCAAATTATGAAACTGTAAGGAGTAATCCCTGTAGACAAGAGCTACGGAACCATGCGGATTGAGCCCAAGAATTGCTCCAGCAAGTCCGGCACCTGCTCCATCACCGGTGCGGGCCAACTCGCCATACAATGAAAGCTTTCCAAGCTGCCCGCTTGCATCAACACCAGCAATTCTGGTTTCCCTCCCGATGAAGGAGGATGGAGTGTTTGCAACGACATCTTTATTGAATGTCGATTTGTAAGCGCTCACACCAAGAGCGAAGTTGGAGGAGGCTCTGAATCGTGCAATCGCACCAACAACTCGTTCGGTCAATGCATTCTTCTTTGCCAACTCTGTATCTGTTCGGAAGTAACCTTCTTCAGATACACTGGAGAGTGTATCTGATCCGGAGGGTGTCCCGCTCAGCGATCTACGCGAGACAAAAGTAGTGACTTGCAGAGTACTGACCCCGATTGGAATCGAGGCGCTAACCGCAGCACCGCGGAAGAAGTGGAACTCATCTGTTGACCGATAAGGTTGTGCACCAAGGGGAGATTTCCTTGCGATCGAGACCGCTTCGCTTCCCTTACCGAACGCGCTCGCTCGCCAGAGCACCAGTCCTTGGCCTGCTTCAACAATGAAATCGCCAACTATTGCATCGGAAATGATCGAGATATCCCGAACCCGCACATACCCCGTCGCAAATCCATCCGAAGTCCGTTCCCCGGGATCCTTCTCAAACAACGCTCCCGCTTCAAACGACGAGCTCGTCATCGAAAAGCGATTATATGTTTTCAAAGGAGAACCGAGGAATTTACCCTCTGAATATCCACGTCGTGGCTGTAGGTCTTTTGTCGCCCTGGTTCGAAGTGTTGAGGTCGAAGACCTGACAGACTCCGGCTCATTCACGGTGACATATGCACTGATTTTCCGGTGTACTGTTTCACCGATCCATTCAATAAGAAGGATCTGGTCAACGGAAGTAAATCGTTTCACAGACTTTCTGAATTCGATAACCATCCTCGCCTCTTCCGGCGTAACTCCAGGAATCGATTCCAGTTCTTCCCGACGGACGGCATTGAGATCATACGGATGTTGCGCCAGCCAGAGAAGGCGATCCATAAGCTCGATATTCTCCGACTCCGTTTCGATCTGATCGAACAGATCTTCAGCTTTTGGAATTTCCTCTGTTGTGCTCGGCATTAGTGTATCACCAGGTTCCGCTCGCAATGTGCCCACTCTCTCTCGACCTGATGACACAGAAACAAAAACAAGGGTAACAATCGAGATCAGAACAACAAGTCTCATGTCACAAATCTCCCAAAGCAAGCGACAATGAAATCTGATGGCCAACGCCAAGGTCAGGATGTTCAGTGAAGGCATAATCCAGACGGATGAACGAGTACTGGAGTCCCACCCCAGCATTCAGAGTTGATGGCTCGCCGGAAACTCCGCCACGGAGGCCCACCCCCTTGAAAACTGTATACTCGACCCCGACTTGAAGCTCGGCGGGATATCGTATGTCCTTCACAATTGCTATGCTAATGATTGCCTCCGGAACCGGAAAGTAGGCGGCCCCGGTGGAGAACTGTTGCGGCAAGTGCTCCTTCGCCTTACCGATAGTAGGAGCGTTGAGATTGGATGCAGCTACTCCCCACCACACCTGGTCCGATATCTGCATCAGTCCCCCGATATCAACACCAACTATGCCGGCGCTCCCATAGTTTTGAATGGTCAGTGAATAGTAATCAATGCTCACCCCGACCTGGAACAAATCAGAAATGCTCCGTCCGTACGAAACGCTTGCCGTAACCTCGCGATAGAGTTCGAATCCAAAACGCTGACCTGAAAGGGCAAATGTTCCAATCGATGTCGGTTCTACAAATGAGAACGACCCGCGCGCCAACTCTTTCAGTCCGAATTGCTGCGGAGAATAGGACAAGGAGAGGAACCGTTGATCAATGGTTGGCAGAACTCCGGGGTTCGAAAACGATGCCCAGGGATCACTCGGCAAGGAAACCGAAGCTCCCCCCATCGCGATTGATCTGCCTCCTTGGTTGGTTCTTTCAAAGGCACCGAATGCACACTGCACAAAAAGAAGAGCCAGACAAGAAATTCGTAGGTTCATTTGCTGTCCTCCTCATGGCTACTCACGCCAAACTATCCTTGACCCCCAGTTCCAAAAGGCTTATATTACTTGTAGTTATGGGCAATTCTCGAACTAACCTGGCCTTGACGCAACGTATTATTCCATAGGGACATCGTGATGTTCAGAAGAAGTTTTCTTGCCGTGTTAGTCTTCGTAACTCTATTCTGCTTATTAAGCCTGCCTGCCTCAGCTCAGAAAGTCAACTGCAACGTACAGGTCAATTACGAGAGCGTCCCAACTACGAACAAAGACCTCCTCCGTGACTTCCAATCGGACATCAGCAACTATGTCAACAACTACTCCTGGGGCGAGTTGGATGATGAGGTTAAATGCACAATGACGATCTTCATAAAGAGTGTTGTCGGAGAAAACAGATATTCAGCCCAGGCATTTATCGGTAGCAAGCGACAGATACTGAATTCGGACAAGAGCACAGCCGTCGTCAGGCTGTTTGACGAAACATGGGAGTTTACCTATGTCAGGAATCGAGCAATCAATCATAGCCCTTACTCGTTTAATGATCTGACGAGTTTCCTGGATTTCTACATCTATATTATTCTTGGTTACGACTACGATACATATGGACGATTGGCCGGGTCGCCCTTGTTCCAGAAAGCTGCCAACGTCGCGAGTCTCGGACGATCAAGCGGCCAGCGCGGCTGGCAGCAAACCAATGCCAACTATAACCGTGTCCAGTTAATCGACGAGCTAATGAATCCGAAGTTTAATCCCGTTCGCTCCGCATCGTATACCTATCACTTCACTGGTCTCGATTCCCTTGCCACCGATCCCATAAGAAGCATGAACAACATCCTCAGCTCAGTTCACAAGATCGGAAAAGCGAGGAGAGACGCCGACCCCCGAAGCATTGCAATCAGAGTCTTCTTCGATACCAAGTACCTGGAGCTTGCAGATTTGTTTCTGACATATCCCGACGCCTCAGTGTACAACGCGCTCAGCAATGTTGACCAGGCCCACCGGACTACCTACGAAGAGTACGAAGCAAGAAGAAAGTAGATCACTCGATTCTCCTCGCTTCCTTTGAATATGGTGCGCGGAATCTATAGGATAAGGGATAACTCATCGGAAGAGTTCCCTCGATAAAACATCACTTGGAAGGAAACGTAAACAGCGAAGTTGCGGAAAAAGATACTACTTATTTTTCGGAAAATCAAGCACCTTCTTAGCTTGGAAGGCAGCTTGTTCCACGGTGACCATTCTCAGACAAAACGAGGCGAATTCCTCACCTTCCGGGAGTTTGTCCATACACAACCCTGCAGGGCATAAGGAGCAAGCATGGCTTCCCTGAAGGATTACACAATTGCTTCTGCTTCCGTATATCCCCCATTCCCGTTCACGAAATTGCCTGAACAAGGCGAGTGAGGGCGTACCAACCGCTACCGCAAGATGACGCGGACCCGAGTCATTCGAGATACACAGCGCAGATTTTCTTAGGAGTGCTGCCAGATGACCAACACTTGATCCTGTATCGGCCGCAACAATCTTGGTCCTGAGTCTATCCCGAATCATCTTGATAATGCGAGCGTCATGAAGACCATGACAAAGAACCACAGTTGTCTTGGCATCGGATTGAAGTGTGTCAATCAGTGAGGCGTAGCGGTCGGCCGGCCATATTTTGTAATTGCCCGTCGCTCCCGGGTGCACGGCGACAAGATTTGCGGCTGCATCGAGACCGTGACTTCGCAGGAAATCGTGAGCCCATTGCTCTGAAGTATCTGGGACAATATATTCAGTTCGATCAGATTCCACTTGGGCACCCGCGATTCTCACCAAATCGCAATAGTACTGCAGCACACCACGATCCTGCTTTCGTACCTCCGGCCTGTGGGTCAATAACCATGAAAGGCTTTGCTCCTTCTGCCCAATTCGTACGTTTGCGCCCGAAGCGAAAGCCCAGAGCGCAAACCGGTCTTCCGGAAATGTGCAGATGACCGTATCAAACTGTTTTTCCCGCAGGAACCGTATGACTTCAAGCTCTACTCGAAAGCGTGCAATACCTTGTTGCGATGTTATTAGCGGTCTGTCCAGGAGGAACAACTGATCGATATTGGGGTTTGTCGAGAGAACTGTGGCTGATTGATCTTGAGTCTGCCGAATGATTTCAGATGAACCTTCTTCTCTGTTGTACGAGCGACGTTCAAGTATCAGGACAGCAATGGAGGCAGAGGGAAAGGATTCTTTCATTGCGCGAAGGGCAGGCGTAAGGAGCAACAGATCACCAAGCTGGCCTTCTGCAATGAAAAGAACACGACGGGGATTCATTAGAAGTAGGGACGGGTAAGGAATGTTGCGCCGATGTCGTCCTGAACAAATGTTTGTGCTTTTTCTTTGTCAACGTCGTCAAGGTCGACAATAGTCATAACTACCCTGGGCAAATGTTTCACAGCTTCACGTGAGAATTCGATCATTGCAGAAAAAAATCTCTCCCCATCTATTCGCATCAGTTCACCGTACAGTTTCGGGTCTGTTGTGTTAAGGCTGATGGATACGGCGTCAATAAGACCAATCAACTCAGGAACAATATTCCGCTTGTTGATCACGCTGCCGTGTCCGTCGGTATTGAGCCGGGTTTTCCCACCACGTTCCTTGACCCACTTCGATACCTCCTTTATTGCATCGAGACGGATGGTTGGCTCGCCATATCCACAAAACACAATCTCATCATACCTTGTCGGATCACCGATTGCGTCAATCACCTCCTGGGTTGAAGGCTCTCGTTCTATTCTCAAGTTATGACCCTTGATGACGGCCTCCCCTTTCCTGTCGCAAAAGACACAGTCGGCGTTGCAGCGGATTGTGAGATTGATGTAGAGGGAGTTTCTGAGCTTGTACACAAACTGAGGGTGTTCCGGCTGACCGATGCCGAAGAGTCTGTACACTCCATAGCTTGTCGCCCGAGCAACATCCTCCAGACTCAGGCGCTGAAGTTCCGCGATTTTGGCAGCAATCAACGGGAGATGCGCGGGCTCGTTTCGTTTTCCCCGATGAGGGACTGGCGCCAGATAGGGGCTGTCTGTCTCCAGCAAGAAATGCTCGGTGGACACTTCACTGGCCACAACTGATGCAAGCCCGGCGTTCTTGAACGTCACAATCCCCGGCAAGGAGACATTGAACCCCAAATTGATGACCCTCCACGCCATTTGCGGATCCCCCGAGAAGCAATGGAAAACACCCTTCGGCGACGGAAATCGACTGTATGCTGGAAGGAACTTCGTGCGCCATTCTGGTCGAGAAGCAACAGCCTCTTCAACGATCTTCAACGTCTCGTTATTTGATTCTCTCGTGTGGATGACAATGGGAAGATCACGTCGCTGGGCAATCTCGATCTGCGCCCTAAAAACCTGTTCCTGCACGTCACGCGGAGAAAAATCGTAGTGGAAGTCCAAACCGATCTCACCAATCGCAACGACTTTTGGATGCTTGCTTAGCTCTTCAATCTCCTGCAGCGACTTTTCATCCGCCTGCTTTGCATCATGAGGATGGAAACCGACACACGCGTAGATGTTGGAATACTGATCAGATAGGTCGACAGCCATTCGGCTATCATCCAGATCAGAGCCGGGGTTGACAATATAGTCCACACCAGCATCGAGAGCACGGCGGATAACTTCATCCCGGTCGTGATCGAATTGTCTGGACGTAAGATGTGCGTGCGAATCGATGAACATGATCGGGACTATCCCGTGGTTAATATTCAGAAGTGTAGATCGAGCGTAAGCGTGATCGTACGAGGTTGCAAGATTACCAATCAATTCAACAAGATAGTCGCGGCGGTTGCACTCCACTCAAAGAAAGAACAGATGTCAGCGAGGAAGAAAGACGGACATCTGTCTTCGTGATGTGCTGAACCTTTACTTTACAACACTACCACTCGAGATATCAGTCGATGGAGTGATGAACGTGAGTTTGCCACCATTATCGGATGCTGCAAGGAGCATCCCCTGCGACTCGTGACCCATGAGTTTGGCGGGCTGAAGGTTAAACACTACGACGACCGACTTACCGATCAAGTCCTCTAGAGTATAATATTGAGCAATCCCTGCCAGAATCTGTCGTTTCTCCGTTCCCACCTCAACCTGCAGCTTGAGCAACTTCTCGGATTTTGGCACACGCTCGCAGTGGACAACCTTGGCAATTCGAAGATCGAGCTTCTGGAAATCATCGATGGTGATTGATGGCTTGCCTTCAGGTTGGGTGTTTCGATTGTCGACCACAGCGGGTCGATCTTCGCCGAGGTTTGCTAACTCTGATTCGATCACGCTGTCCTCTATTTTGGTGAAGAGAATTTCTGGCTTGCCGATTCTGTGTCCCACGGGTATCAACAACTCACGTGCCGAATCCCACGACTGTTTCTCCACCTGACCATTTAGGTTCAACATCTTCCACAACTTCGCTGATGACGAAGGAATAAGTGGCTGCATCAGAATAGCCATCGCCCGAGAAACCTGAATGCAAATATTGATCGTTGTTGCACACCGCGCATTGTCCGACTTTGCAGTCTTCCATGGTTCGCTGTCGTTGAAGTATTTGTTCGCGGCGCGGGCGAGATTCATGATCTCCAGCAACCCATCACGGAACCGGTAGTCCTCAAAGTGTCCGCCCGCGACCAGGGGTGTTTTTCTAAGCGTCTCAAGAATCGAGTTGTCGATGTCGGTCAGAGGTCCGGCTGCCGGCACAGCACCGTTGAATGTGCGCTCCGTAAACGCAAGCGTCCTGTTCACAAAGTTACCAAGGATGTCTGCCAGCTCATTATTGTTCTTCGCCTGAAAATCTTTCCAGTAGAAATCGGAGTCACGATACTCCGGCAGAGCGCTCGCCAGGTAATACCGGAGCGGATCGGCGGGATACTTCGCAAGAAAATCCTGCACATCGATGCCCCACCCGCGACTCTTGGAGAATTTCTGACCTTCAAAGTTCAGGAATTCATTAGCCGGAACATTTTCCGGAAGAACATATTGCTCTCCGCCAGCGTCGTTCCATGCCATCAGCATAGCCGGAAACACGATGCAGTGGAACACAACATTGTCCTTCCCAATGAACGCCACATATTTTGTCCCCTCATCCTGCCAGTACCTTTTCCATTCATCAGGCTTCCCGCTCTGCAGAGACAACTCCTTCGTCGAAGAAATGTAGCCAAGAACGGCATCAAACCAGACATACAGGACTTTGTTCTCATATCCTTTCAAAGGGATCTTTACACCCCAATCCAGATCTCTGGTGACTGCACGATCCTCGAGTCCATCCTTGAACCAGCTCTTGCAGTAATTCAGCACATTGTCTTTCCAACCATCACGTGCATCTCGCTCACGAACATATTCTTCCAGGCGCTTTTGAAACTTTCCAAGAGGGAAATACCAATGCGAGGTTTCCTTGACCACCGGTGTGTGACCAGTGATCTTGCTCTTAGGAGTGACCAGTTCCAGGGGGTTCAGGAATGTTCCGCAACGTTCGCACTGGTCACCGCGTGCATCAGGATTTCCACACACGGGGCAGGTCCCTTCGACGTATCTGTCGGGGAGAAACATCCCCGCTTTCTTATCAAAGAACTGCTTTTCTTTTTTCTCGTTCAGAATGCCACGACTATGGAAATTGAGAAAGAACTCTCGAGCAGTCTCATGGTGAAGGTGAAGAGATGTACGAGAATAGTTGTCGAAACTCATCCCAAATTCATCAAACGCTTTCTTGTTCTGCTCGTGGTAACGATCCACGATGACCTGCGGCGAAACACCCTCCTTGTCGGCAGTAAGGGTAATAGGAACGCCATGCTCATCCGAGCCGCAAATGAACAGTACATCCCTTCCCTTCAAACGCTGATATCGCACGTACATGTCCGCCGGTAGATAGGCACCTGCGAGATGGCCGAGGTGAATGGGGCCATTCGCATACGGAAGTGCGGCAGTAACCAGTATCCGTTTTGGCTCTGTTTTCATCTATCTTCTAGTACGCTTTCGACTTCATGAGGCGTAAGAATGTCGGTTCTCAATTTCGTTGCGAGCTGAAGGAGTGCCAGCATAATGTAGACATTTCTCTCTGCAAGAGAAATAGTCCGCTCGACGTCGTTCACTGCCTGGACAAGATTCGCATCAGGAAACTTCGCAACAAAACGTTGAAGGTCCTCCTTCTGGTCGACATTGATGACCTCGCCTCCCCGGGCAAGAACCATCGCGTCTCGAAACCAAATCAGCAGGAGAGAGAGAAACCTCAGGACAGTCTCTCGATCGCGGGGGGCGGCCATTTTCTCGATATCATCGGTGAACGTGAGCACATTCGATCCGAGAAGATGTCGTATGAATGTAACCACTTCCTGCCGCTGACCTAGAATATCTTCCTCCAGCAGATCCAGCGCCCGGGTGTAGCTTCCATTCGAGATTCGGGCGACAAGACCGGCTTGTTGTGCCTCCACACCGTTCCGCTCAATCAATGCGGTCCTGATTTGTTCTTCGGTCAAAGGATCAAATCGAATCCCTTGACAGCGGGACACAATTGTAGGGAGAAGATTCTCACGATGGGAGGTTGTCAGAATCAACATTGTGTTGCCGGACGGTTCCTCCAACGTTTTGAGAATTGTGTTCGATGCTTCCTCCCCCATTTCATCCGCATGCGAGATAATGCAAACCCGTCGTCCTTTGCCAAACGTGCTCATCGAAGACTCGCGACGGATCTCCCGGATGCTGTTGATCTTGATGATATTGGCTTTGGGAATCGAGACTCGATGATATGGATTTTCGCCTTTCAATCTCAACTGTTCCTGGATCGTTCGGATTTCAGGTTCGCCGAGCTTGGCCAGCGGGCCATCGTCGCTCTTTTCACCCTTACCCACCGGAAGCGCAACCACGAACTTTACATCCGGATGCTCAAGAGCGTTCATTCTTAGACAGGAGGCACATCGGCCACAAGCTTTCTCGTTTCCTGTTTCGCAATGAAGCACACGAGCAAACTCCAGCGCCATGGCATCTTTTCCCACCCCATCATTGCCGTAGAAGAGGTACGCATGCGCAAGGCGGCCTGTCTTCAGTGCACCCAGGAGATTACGTTTTACTCTCTCCTGCCCTATAACGCGAGGCCACATCATGAGTGATCCCTATTAGAACGAATGCCCTATACCGAAATGAATAATTCCATCTGCAAGAGTCTCCGGAAACAGCTTGCGCTGGGTAATCCATTGCTGCGAACCCGTTGCCCGCGGGTTATAGACGCGGAAACCGTAATCGACTCGAAATGGTCCGAAAAACGTATCGTACCTGAACCCGAGCCCTGTCGCAATGGCCATACCTCTCAACTGGAAGTCCGACACATCGCTCCACACGTTCCCGAAATCAAGGAATGCAACAATCCAGATGTTGTCAAGAAAGTCATCCTTGAAGGATTGGAATACATTGGTTCGAAGTTCAAGGCTCCCCTCGAAGGTGAGGTTTCCGCCAAACTGGGGATCGCCTGTCGCGCTGAGGTCGCGGGAGTTCCATCCCCGCACACTACCGCCTCCGCCCGCATAGAATCTATGTGTCTGTGGAATACCGCGTGCCGGATTGGAGCGGCTCTCGCCGTACTTTTCTTCAAACCCACCCTTGAGCTTCAATCCGAATATCGAAAACCTGTTGCCCGTCAAATCGGCATACCAACGCCCTAACAAGCTTACGCGATAGAATTGGGTGAACGGAAGACTGACCACTTTTTTTAGCAACACTGGAATCAGCCCGGATTCTTCGAAAGTCGCGCTATGCACAAACCCCATAGAGGGCGAGAAAATATCGTTTGTTTTATCACGTTGAATAGTGAACGAGATGATTGAGTTGAACTGCGTGGCTTTCTCCTGTTCTTTCAGTAGTCTGATGTCCCGAAGAATGTCGGGATCGGTTGTGTCACCTGCAAAGTTGTTGTTCCGTTCCAGACTCACTCCTTCAAGAGTCCAATCGAGAAAACCGTTCGTGAACTCCGCAAACCTATCGGTGAACCCGAACTTGTTCCTGACGATCCTCTGCAGATACGGTTTCTGCTTGTCCAGAATCAGTGAAAAGCTCCAGATTCCACGAATTTTGTTTGTAAAAATGTATGGTTGGAGTAATTCAAACGTGAGATCAATATTGGAGACTGCGTCATTGTTCGCGTTGAAGTAATCGGGAAATTGCCCGATTGTCTGTGTGCGAAACCGGAGACGTGTTGAGAACGTTCTTGCCCCTCCGAGAAAGTTTCTGTTCGAGTAGCCGATACCGGTACCAAGATTGAACGTTTTGTTGTCATCACTGAAGATCAATTCGGGTGCCAGCTCGTGTTTGTCCTTCGGACGAAGGGAGATTCGGCTGGTAACAAATATGGAGGTATCTTCATTCTTCGGGACTCTCACATCAACCCGAGCCTGGTCAAAAAGGCCCACGCGGTTCAAATTATGTTCGCTGCTTCTTCGGCTTAGATCACTATAGAAATCCCCAGGTTTGTAGTCCAACTGATGCACTATGATTTCGTCCGTGATGTCCTCGCGCGGGATATCGGCCTCCTGCGTGATTTCTATTTCACCAAAGCGGAATCTTTTTCCCCAATCATACGCGATGACTACTACATAATTTCCAGTACTCAAATATCGCGTTGCCGAGGAACTGTCCCGAAGAAACACTGCATTTGCGTATCCCTCATTCCACAACACAAGACGTACCCGGGCTACCTCTGCCTCAAGAAAGGCCCTGTTGTACGGATCGCCCTTTGTTATTTTCCGATCTGAGTAAACGGAGTTTAGCGCAAAGTCCGGGAGGGCTTCAAATCCCTTGAAGATTATCGTGTCGATGATGGAGTGATATCCTTCGTCGATTCTGAATTCAAGATCGACTCTCTGTTTCTCGGCGGAAAAGGAGAGGATGGTGTCGATTCTCACCGAGGAAAACCCACGATTTTCGTAGAAGCTATGAAGCCTGGCTACATCTTCTTCGAATATAATCGGGTCGAAGTACTCATTCTTTCTCCCAAGGCGCTCACTGATGGTGTTATACAAGAATTTGTTGAACAGACCAGGGGTTTCTTTGGTCACAAGTTGGGCGCGCAGTTCGCTGTCGCTCAGCGCATCGTTCCCTTCAAAATCGATGGACCGTACTTCGAATCGATGCCCCTCCTCCATCTGATTCGTTTGAGCACGGGTAGAAGAAAAGGGGAACAGAACGCACACCACCAATAAAAGGAACCACTCACGAAGGCAATGGAGAGAAAGTGAAATTCGTAGTGTACGATTCACAATCCGGGACGTTTGGTTAAGAGGAAAAAAGCACAAAAAAACCCAGCCGCCTTGGCTGGGTTGGTATAGTACCACTTTTGTGGGCGATAATCAACGGAGTGGGAACCTTTAGTATTCCCCTTCGTCCTCGAAGAAGAAATCCTCATCGGTCGGATAGTCCGGCCAAATTTCATCCATGCTCTCGTACGGTTCGTCACTGTCTTCTAGCTCTTGAAGATTTTCAGTAACTTGAGCCGGAGCACCGATCCTTATGGCATAATCGATGAGTTCGTCCTTCGTCGCGGGCCATGGAGCATCGTCCAGGTACGAGGCATATTCCATCGTCCAAATCACGTCTCAACTCTCCCTAACCAGTTCTTGTTTTTGAACATGACATCTGTTCACAGCGGAAACCGGAGCCTGATTACACAGAGAGGGTTTACTTTGCACTCGTAAGCTGTGCCCGGTATCGAGCAGCTTCAACATCGTCGAAGAAATAATCGACTGGATTCTGTTTTCTACCGTTGTAACGAACCTCATAGTGCAAATGCGGGCCGCTCACTAGCCCCGAACGTCCGCTCTTTGCAATCAGTTCCCCACGCTTGACGGCCTGGCCGGGCCGAACCATTACACGAGAAAGATGGGCATACAGTGTTGAATAGCCGTATCCGTGCGACATTTCAATAACAGCCCCATATCCGCCCTGAGTTCGTCCAGCATATCTGACTACCCCGTCTCCTGTTGCATACACGTCGTTCCCCACATCGGTGATAATATCAATCCCTTCGTGCATCCGATAGACCCTGAGCACGGGATGAATACGCATTCCAAACCCATTGATTGAGTAGTATCCTCTCATTGGCTTTATTGCAGGCAGATGCGCGAAGAATTCCTTGTTGTACTCATAACGCCTGAGAATTGCATCGTAACTGACCTGCTGGAGTTTCACTTCTCGCTCCAACTGATCAATCAGGCGGTGGGAATTCAACATCACATCGCTTGCTTCGCTTGAAACCAAAGTGGTTGTCCCGGGGTCTTCCGAACCGCCAGCGGCTGCTTCACGCGTGTCGCTATCGATGGTCTTCAGATCTACAAGCAGTCGCAGTTCATTGTCACGTGCAGAGAGGCTTTCGAGGCCACGCTGAATTTTCTGCATCCTTGCGGTGAGAGTCGATATTTCTTGCTTGAGGATATGGTTCTCGGCCGTTATCAACGACATCTGGTCGTAGCCGAGATTCAGAATGTCTTTTGTGAAATACCTACCCACAAGGACAGCCGCCACAATTAGAATGCCGAGGAGGAGTCCTGAAACTACTACCTTTGTCTTGAATAGTTTGATCTCAACATATGCAAGACGCGACTTAGAAAGGGTGAAATATTTCTTATTCCTGAACACCGGAACTCCTTGTTTCGACGATTTCCTCTAAAAAAGCTTGGGAATAATAATTAATAATAAGCCGTTTGTCAAGAAGAATTCTTGCGGATCAAAAAATTAGAGCAGCCTAGACAAAAACGTTGTTTCTGAAGAAAATTTCACTGAAAGCTATTCAAAATCATGCTCAAAATAATCAATTACTCTATTTCCCTTTCGTTTTTGGCCAATTACTCCCTCAAGCCGTTTGGCAAACTCTTTGGCAGAATCATACCCATAATGTTTCAAGAGGTAATTGAGGGCGATGACCTCGGTTATGACGGTAACGTTCTTGCCGGGAAAAATAGGCAGTTTAATCAGAGGAATGCCTACTTCCAGAATCGCTATGGAAACGCCATCCAGGCCTGTGCGCGTGTAATCATGGTTCTGCTTCCAATCTTCGAGCTCCACTACTATTTCGACACGCTTTTGAAACCGAATGGCGCGGATACCAAACATGCTTCTGACATCGAGCAGCCCCAAACCACGTATTTCCATAAAATGTTTAACGAGATCCGTCCCCGCACCCATGAGAATCCCCTCTCCTTTTCTGGTCACCATCACCACATCATCTGCTACGAGACGATGACCTCTTTCGATAAGGTCGAGCGCAATCTCACTCTTCCCGATTCCGGATCGACCTGCAAGCAACACACCAACACCATACACATCCACAAACGAGCCGTGTAAAACCACCTGCGGCGCGAATTGATCATCAAGATAGTCGGCCAGAAAATATGAGATCTTCGTAGTCTCATGTGGAGTCCCAAAAACGGGAATGCCTTTTGCCGATGCGGCACTGAGAAGCTCATCCTCGAGAATATTGTTGTTTGTTAGAATGACACATGGCATCTTGAACTCAAGCAGAGTCGTAAATGCCCGTTTGCGTTGATTTGGTGTGAGCGAGTCCAGGTATTTTATTTCCGTATTCCCCATCAACTGCACGCGGTCGTACGTAAAGAGCTCGACGTAACCAGCCAATGCGAGACCGGGCCGATGAAGATTCTTGTCCCTAATCTCACGATCAAAACCCACTTCACCGTTGAGCTGTTTCATTTGAAACCGATCTTTAGTCGATTCAAAAAAGAATCCGACCGTAATGCTCTTCTTCCTTGTTTCTCTTTGCTTTTCGATCTTCATAGAGACGCTTTCAGCTCAAACTTTTTCCTGAAGTGCACGCACCATATTCTTGTTCTTCGCGCGAAGCTTGGTTTTGTATTTTCTCAACTGCATACTAAGTTTCTCCATCACGGCATCGATGGATTTGTGAAAATCGTCGGATTTCTCCTTACCAGAGAGTAGAACAGCGTGGACCTGCAGATTTACTTCAGCGATCTTGATGTTCTTGGTTGCGCCTTCATAACTCAGGATAACGTCTGCATGAACGATCCCGTCATAAAACCGGGCAAGCTTTTCTACAGAATCGAGGGCATGAGCTTGCAACTCCGGTCGTGCGCGAAAACGGCGTGCGGTGAAAGTAGTCTGCATTACACTTTTCTCCTTCCTTTCTTCAAGATGCTTTCGGGTGTGCCTGGGCGTAGACTTTTTTCAATCGGTCAACACTCACGTGTGTGTAGACCTGTGTTGTGGATAAACTCTCATGACCGAGTAACTCCTTCACAGCACGCAAATCCGCCCCACGATTCAATAAATGTGTTGCGAAACTGTGGCGAAGGACGTGTGGACTCTTCTTTTCGATTTCCGACACCTTGCTGATATACTTGTTGATGAGCAGGTTCACACCCTTGGGCGTCATTTGTTTCCCCCGGACGGTTAGAAACACGACATCCGCGTGCGATGCGCTCATTCTTTCACCAAACAGATTATTTCGCTCATTGATATATCGTTGAACGGCGGCCCTGGCCGGACGGCCGAACGGAATGATCCGCTGCTTGTTCCCCTTTCCTGTCACCTTTATGGTAGTATTTTGGAAATCTATATCCGGCAGCCGCAAACCAATCAACTCGCTAAGGCGAATGCCTGTACTGTAGAACAACTCCAATATGGCGGCATCGCGCACTCCTTCCGGTGTCAAACAATCCGGCTGAGCCATCAGGTTCTCAACTGTTTTCTCATCAAGGTATTGTGGAAGGCGCTTCTCAACCTTCGGAGAAGAGATACTGAGCGCAGGGTGTCGTTGTACGATGTGCTTCTTGCGTAGATAGCGGAACAGCGATTTGATTGCCGCGAGTTTCCTGGCAACGCTTGACTTCGAGAAACCTTGCTCGAGAAGATCGCCCAGAAAGAGTCTGATCGTTACATTGTCTATATCATCCAGCGCGTAGGCAGTTCCCTCGAAATGGCGCTGAAGGAACTCGGAGAACTGACGGAAGTCGTCCTCATATGATGCTACAGTGTGAGCGGAGTAGTTCCTCTCACGGGCAAGGTACTGCAAGAACTGGTGAACCATTCGATCGAACATGGACCGCCCAATAGGTTCTCTTATGCCGATTCCTGTGGCACATCCTGTTTGGCAATCTCAGCCTTGCATGATGGGCACAGAAGATACTCTCCGCGCGTTGCAGTATACTTGATTACCAAGTATCCATTGCCGCACGTATCACACGTTTGGGACACCGGCTTGTCCCAGGATGCGAAGTCGCAATCAGGGTACCGGGAACATCCGTAGAAAATTCGCTTGCGTTTTGTTTTTCGCTCAATGACATAGCCATCATTACACTTGGGGCATTGAACACCGATGGAAATCGGTTTGGTATTCGTGCAGGTCGGATAGTTCGAGCATCCCATGAAGGCTCCATACCTGCCGCCCTTCACGATCATCTCACCACCGCAAAGCTCGCATTTCATTCCCGCCATGTGCGCCGTTTGCAGTTGCTCGCCCGGCAACGGTTTCGTGTTCTTGCATGTCGGGTAGCCGCTGCAGGCCATAAACCGCCCGTTTCGCCCCCATTTGATGATTATGGGTTTGCCGCATAGCTCACATACCTCATCAGTCTTTTCTTGAAGAGATTTCTTGATCGCAGAACTCCTCTTGTCCACGCCCTCAACATCCTTGATGAAGGGATGGTAGAAGTCTTCCATCACCTGTTTATAGGTCTGCTTTCCTTCTGCAATTGTGTCAAGTTCCTCTTCCATCTTCGCCGTGAATTGCACATCGAAGAGATGAGGAAAATTCTGTGTGAGGAGGCGGTTCACTGCCATACCAAGATCCGTTGGGTACAAGCGTCGCTCGCGCTGCTCGACATACTTCCTTGTTTGGATGGTGTCGACAATGAGCGCGTAGGTACTGGGACGGCCGATGCCAAGCGCTTCCAACTCCTTGACGAGACTGCTTTCTGTAAATCGTGCAGAAGGTTTGGTGAAGTGTTGGTTTGGAACTATATTGGAAAGCCTGGCACGATCATTCATGCGCAGGTTCGATGGAAGCTTCGACACAGGATCCTCATCGGTCTGCTTCTCACTTTCATCCACAATGTCATCATACACTTGGAGGAACCCGCGAAATACAGGGATCGAGTCGGTCGCACGGAAGAGATAGTCTCCACCCTGCACATCAACCGTGACTTGATCGAACACCGCCGCGCTCATCTGACACGCAACAAACCTATTCCAGATCAACTCGTACAGGTCATACATTTCCTTGTCAAGGTATTTCTTGACGGCCTTAGGTGTATATTTAGACGATGTCGGGCGAATTGCCTCGTGGGCGTCCTGTGAGCTTTTTCCCTTCTTATACTGTCGAGCCTCATGTGGGAGATACTCTTTCCCGTAGTTGGAATAAATGTACTCACGGACTTCCTTGACCGCATCATCGCTCAGACGGGTTGAGTCAGTACGCATATACGTGATCAGTCCAACTCTACCTTCCTCACCTAACTCGATCCCCTCATACAGTTTTTGAGCGAGCATCATCGTTCGTTTCGCGTGGAATCGGAGCCGCCTCGCGGCTTCCTGCTGTAATGTGCTCGTTATGAAGGGTGGACCAGGGTTGCGCCTGACGGGCTTTTGCTGCAGGTCGGCAATGACATAGGACTGTTTCTTGATGTCGTTGACATATCCCTCCGCAGTGGTGGCGTCTTCAATCTTCGGTTCCTTGCCATCCACCTTGAACAGCCTGGCAAAGAACGGTTCGCTGCTCTGCGTCTGGAACTCGGCAACAATCGACCAGTATTCTTCAGGCAGAAACGAATTGATCGCTTCTTCCCGTTCACAGATCAACCGTACCGCAACCGATTGAACCCGACCGGCAGAAAGGCCGTAGAACACCGTCTTCCACACAAACGGCGAGATCTTGTATCCGACCAATCGATCCATGACGCGTCGGGCTTGCTGCGAATCGACAAGGTGATCATCGATTCTCGTTGGCTTCTGCATCGCCTCTGTGATGCCGCGCTCGGTTATCTCGTTGAAAAGAACACGATAGATTTTGTCATTTACGTCCTCAATCTCCCTCGCAATATGCCATGCAATGGCTTCTCCTTCACGGTCGGGATCGGTCGCAAGATAGACGGCGGTCGCTTTCCCAGCTTGGGCTCGCAAACGTTCGATCACTTCGCCTTTTCCTTTGATCGTTTCGTACTCTGGAACGAACCCGCCCTCGATGTCAATCCCAATCTTGCTTTTCGGCAGATTCTTGATGTGACCAACCGATGCCTCCACCACATAGTCCTTGCCGAGATACTTGTTAATGGTCTTGGCTTTTGCCGGGGACTCAACGATTATGAGCGCTTTTCCGTTTGTGAAAATCAGGAGAGGGTCTTTTTTCCGCGACGCCCTCCTTTTTTTAGGAGATGCCTCCGAACCGGGTTCTGCACCCACCACAGCCGATTCCTTTTTCTTTGGTGTCAATGGATCGTATCCCCGCTATTCCATGTTGATCTGTTTGAACCATCATTACTACTCCCCTTCGTCAGCAACACCGATGCCACAATCGCCTGAAGATCTTGCTGCGAGATCGATTCCAATCCGCTCATCATGGACCGTTCGATAACATTTTCCATATCTGTATCATCAAGCAGTCCCAACTCACGAAGTTGGATCAGATAGCCCTGGCACTCTGTGGAAACGATGAACTTCTCGGCCTCGTGGAGAATTCTCCATGAGCCCTTCGCCGGTTTCGAGCGAATAGTTGCCGAGTCCTCTTTAAGAAAGAGATTGTCGTACAGCCAGCCGAACGCTGCGCTTATCTCGGACTGCGTGTATCCACGCGTCTCCAGATCAGTGAGGTCGATTTCGCTCACCCTCTTGTTCCCCTGCATCTCCGACATGATGTAAATCAGTATTTCAACTACCTTTTCTTTCATATCTTCTTCCAAAGCAATCCGTTATGAAAACCAATACGAGAGATGTTCTTCTTCTTCTCTCCTCATGATGGCGGCTTTCGTTCT
>CAYPVN010000001.1:11190-14980 GCA_964414155.1 uncultured Chitinophagales bacterium | reverse complement strand
ACCAATACGAGAGATGTTCTTCTTCTTCTCTCCTCATGATGGCGGCTTTCGTTCTTCCCCTGTCATCATATCCGACAAGATGGAGCGTGCCATGAATGACAAGCCGCGCGACCTCATTTGGAAAGGACGCCTTGTACATCGTTGCTTGTTGTCTGGCTCTATCGAGGTTAATGTAAATCTCGCCTTCCAACGTTCCCTTCTTCTCCAAACAAAAGCTGAGGACATCTGTTCCATAATCGTGGGAAAGATAGTTCCGGTTCAGCTGCCTCATCAAGCGGGAGTCGACAAAAATCACATTCACCCTTGCCTTGCGCTGCTTCGCCTTCCTCAATACGCGCCGGACGTATTTGGCTATGGGCTGCAGCCTCATCCTATGGCGACGATGGGAGTTGATGACGGCAAGCTTGAGCTCTTGCGTCACCTTTTCGTTCTTCTCGATGACTTCCGTCGTGTTCGTTTCACCGGACCATCGAGGATTGTGTCTGTCAGTGACAACGAGATTCCTGAGAGCATTACCTCTGGTCCAAGCTGTGTAAAATCACCCGAAAGCAGTGACCGATCCACATTTGCATACAATGAACAGCCTCCTTCTTTCTCGATCGTCAGACCAGAAAGTTTTCCGTTGTGTTCACTCACAAATGTCACTTCACCCAGCATCGCACTAATAACATATCCCGAACAGAAATGCAGCTGCAAATGGGCGGTTGGCGTGTAGACAGAAATGAGATTTCCCCGACGTCTCCCTATTGGAATCTGGGAGTACAGCTCTAGTACCAGTTGACGGGACACATCATTGCCCTTTATTTCAAACCGGCAGTTTGGACCCTTGACTTTTGGTTGAATCCCGAACAGCTTGCCTAATTTCTTAATATCTGAAGATTTGAATACCATAAAACGGAGAGTTCAGGTTATGATTTCAACTGTCGTGTCACCAAAATAGAAATAATAAAACCCCGGTTTGGTCGTCCACATAGGACTGTCGCCTGGTACCGGGGCTGCTGACATTCTGATCTGATCGGTCATATCACCACAACATTTGTGGCTTGAGGACCTTTCTTTCCATCCACAATTTCAAATTCCACAGCCGTTCCCTGCTCAAGGCTCTTGTATCCGCCGTCTGCCTTGATGGCGCTGAAGTGTACAAAGATATCTCCACCTTCATCCTTCTCGATAAACCCGAAACCCTTCTTTGCATCGAACCACTTCACTTTACCTCGTGCCATCAGACTGTCTCCCTCATGAACAAGAGAACTTCTTTCTTTGGCGCAAATATAGCCAGCATTCTATTGATTGTCAAGCGCTTGTAAGGATTGTTGGAAATCCGGTCACCATTGAACCTGCATTCCCTCCGCAGCAGCGAAACAGTCAAATTTGTAGTTTTTTCTTTTGATTTCTCTTCTGCATTCTCTCTGGATCTCATCGACCTGACTGTCTGTATGTGTCTGGTCATGATGAAAAAGGATGAGACGCCTGACGTTTGCCTTGTGTGCAACCTGGAGCGTGAAGGGATAATGGGAGTGACCCCATCCAACTCGACTCACATATTGTTCGGGCGTATAAGTGGCATCGTGAATGAGAACATCGGCGCCGTGAGCAAACCTGTACACTCGTTCGTTCGGATCTCCCTTTGTTTTGGTATACTTCTTCACAATGTTCTTGTCAACATTCCTCATCGATGCAGCAAGTTCCCTGTCAAATGGCTCATTGTCGCTAATGTACACCAGCGATTGTCCATCGCAGTCGAGGCGATAGCCGAATGCAGATGCGGGATGATTGACATACAGGGAAGAGAGTTTCGCTCCATGGATGGAGATGGTACCTTCCTTGATCGGGCGAAACTTGATGTTCGCTTTCAGTTCGCTGAGCTTCACTGGAAAGTACACGTTGTCCATCTGGTCCGCAAAGATTCGCTTCAGCGTAACGTGTTTTGTTTTCGGGCCGATTATCGTCAGCTCTGTTCCACGAATAAATGCCGGTTTGAAGTAGGGCAACCCCTGAATATGGTCCCAATGCGGATGACTAATGACGATGCAAGCCTTTACTCGTTCCTTTCTTCGCATCAACTCATCCCCTAAACCGCGGATGCCGGTCCCCGCATCAAAGATCAGGAGTTTGTTATCTTTCAAACGAACTTCAACACACGGCGTATTGCCGCCGTAGCGGACCGTCTGCCTGCCCGGCGTCGGAATGGACCCTCGCGTGCCCCAAAACCGAACCTTCATGAGGAGTGAACCGGGGTAGTTGATGTACGAAACCTTCGTGCATACTCAACGTAGCCCTGAGCCGATTGAAACAGTCTCTCTTTTTCCGTCTGAGTTAACGGCCTGACAATTTTGGCAGGCACCCCGGCGGCAAGCATCCCCTCAGGAACTACAAAACTTTCGCGCACGACCGCTCCCGCCGCAACAAGCGAGTAGGAACCTACCCGGGCATTATCTAGAATTGTGGCCCCCATTCCGATCAAGCAACAATTATCGATTGTGGCACCATGCACAATCGCCCGGTGACCAATCGTAACGTCGGACCCCACACGCACAGGATGCTCATGAGTCACATGCATGATTGAACCATCCTGGATGTTTGTTCGATCACCAATTTGAATCTTGTTGATATCTCCACGTAGAACAGCATTGAACCAGACGCTGGACTCCTTTCCTATTTCAACCTGGCCGATGATCCACACCCCTTCTGCAACGAACACGGACGGATCAATCGCTGGTCGATAGTCCTGGAATGCCTGTATCGCCATCTGCCTAACCTCCACGTGGCGGCGTCCAGCCGGCACGTTTCCACTCAATCAGCTCGATTGTAATGCTTCCGATGATGACCTTCATCTTCGCCATAATAGGAACTCTTGCGTCGTCGTTGCTGAACCAACCTTCAAAGTCGCCTGTGAGCCCGAAAATACCGACAAACTCTGCGGTCCCTTCAAACTCGAGCACATCGATCGGATAGTCCAAGGCATCGATCTCGATTGCGTCCCGCTTCTGTGTGAAGTCAATATAAGTATTGACCTTCTCTTCCTTAACGAGTGTCGGTATATTCATCTTTTTGCCAGACATAAGCTGATGCCGCGCAAAAAAGAAGAGTGACAGGCCGTCGTTATAGAGTGTCTCAATCGGAAGTGTGTCGCGTTTCTCTATAGTGGTATCACGGTGCCCAACCTCAATAATTACCTGATGCGCATCATAGTCGAAGTAATACCGCGCAAACTCCCACGCTTTGCCATCCTTGCTTCTTCCAACAAATCGATGTGAGAACACAGCTGAGTCAATCGCACTCTCGAAGGTTGCCTGCAATTTGACAAAGGGAACTCCGGAGTACGACTGGATCAATGCCTTACTGTTATACGCGAAGTACTCAGATGTTCGCGTGGTGCTTAAAACTTGTATGCGTACCTGACCGAGATTGATAAACCCGTAGCGTACGTTATACGTGAGATCCTCACCTTCCATTAGTACGCGGGGAGATGAGGGGGAGTTCGTTTGTGCATGCAGACTTGGAGCGATAAAGAGGTCGAGGCAAACGCAGACGACAATGCAGAGAACACGATAACCAAGAACCGAGTTACTGAATGAAAAAATCTTTCTGATAAACAATCCTTTAATTGTTCTAACACCCACCGGCACTCAAAAACTTAATTACTTCAGACTGGAGAGATTCTTTGCAATCTTTTCCGCCTCCGGAAACAGCGTTACCGCCTTCTGGAACTGGTTGTCCACCGAAAGCATTATACGGGATGAGCCTTCATTTCCCCAGACACTTCGCGCGATAAACGCTCTTGTGAACG
>CAYPVN010000001.1:0-11090 GCA_964414155.1 uncultured Chitinophagales bacterium | reverse complement strand
CGGGATGAGCCTTCATTTCCCCAGACACTTCGCGCGATAAACGCTCTTGTGAACGCCTTGACGTATTGGATGTCCTTCTCATAAAGGTCTTTCTTGAACTCGATCTTCCTTGATTTCGCAAGCGCAAGAAGATTGTCAAGCATATCATTTGTAACCTCGAATTCCCGGACAAACCGCGCAACGTCCTTCTCATATTTGGCGCGCAACTCTTTTCCATGCTGATCAAGATACTTTTCGGCAAACTCCAAGAATACCTGCTTGCTTCGCAGTTGTACGGTGTACTCTGTAAGCCTCTCTGCTTTCACAATATAATCCGGGGTGATCCCACCACCGCCGTAGACCATTCTGCCCCCTGCAGTCTTGTATTTCGACCGTGTAGAATCCTTTTCCGCGTCATGGTCAAGATTAACGCCTTCCTGTTCTTCACGTTGGAAGGCTTCGAGCTGATATTGCGTCTTGTCCTCCCCATACGGCCTTTGGATCAAGCGACCGGTTGGTGTGTAATATCGTGCTGTCGTCAAGCGGAACGCCGATCCATCCTTCAAATCGAACTGCCGCTGCACAAGTCCTTTTCCGAAACTCGTTTCACCCACAATCAAGCCGCGATCCCAATCCTGTACCGCACCAGCCACGATTTCGCTGGCGGATGCCGATCCATTATTAATCAGGATAACCAGGGAAACCTGTTCGAACTTGCCGTTGCCTGATGAAACATATTCATCATCAAACTCGGGCCGACGTCCCTTCGTAAAGACAATCTTCTTCCCCTTCGCCATTACCTCATCAGCCATTTTGAAGGCCTGCTCGAGATATCCTCCGGGATTCCCGCGAAGATCCAGAATCAGCCGTTTCATTCCAGCATCCTTCAGCTTACCGACACCCTCTACAAACTCGTCGTGCGTTTTCGCAGCAAAACGGGTCACATTAATGTACCCTGTTCTATCATCCAACATAAACGAGGCGTCAACCGTTCGTAGAGGTATCTTGTCCCTTGTGATCTCAAACTCCAGGAGCTGGTCAATGCCAGTCCTAAGAATTGATACCCGTACCTTTGTTCCTTTTGGGCCACGAAGTTTCTTTTGAACCCCTTGTTGCGTGATGCCTATGGCAGATGTGTCATTGATTCTCATGACCTTATCGCCGGACAGAATGCCGAGCGCCTCGCTTGGGCCGCCGACAATAGGTGACACGACAAGAAGTGTGTCGTTGAGAACCTGGTATTCGATCCCAATACCATCGAAACTTCCCTGGAACTCTTCGGTTACCTGCTGAAGCTGAGATGCGGGTATATATGTTGAATGAGGATCAAGCTGGCTAAGCGCGCCGTTGATTGCGGCTTCTGTAAGCTTCTGCGTGTCGACATCCTCTACGTAGTATTTCTCGGTAATGCTCAGAACATCTTTGAACTTGTTGATCTGCTCATAAATATTGTCTCCCGAGATCAGGCTGTTCAACATCGCCCCGGTGGAGACACTCAACAGGACAACCGACACCAGCGTCAGGAACGAAAACCGCTTCCTCATCATTTTCCCTTCCCCGTTAAGAAATTTCATGCCTCAATCTCATTAGAAAAATACAGAGATGTTATCATTTTATTTAAAAAAGGAGTTAAAGTCAAACACCACACACTTGGCCAACGCAACGCGACCTCACCCGTTTTGGTTGCATCGATGCAGTTTACCGGACCGGTTTCCATTCGCTGAGGATCGACCTCCGGAAAAAGAACACGGCAAGAAAATTCAGAAACCAGGAAGCGGTCACGTAGGCGTATCCATATTTTCTGTACCGCCGCGGGGATTCATAGACGACAAGATCCCTGAGAAACTTCACACGGCCCACTTTGTGAAGACGGCGGAACATATCATAGTCTTCGCCGGCAGCGATGCGTGGTGCATATCCTCTGACTCTTTCAAACACGGTACGCGTGATGATATGGCACTCGCCTCGTCCCATTGCCATCCCCACCTGATTCATCATGTAGAAAAACCAATTGTAAAACCCATGGAACATTCTATCAACCCGACGCTCTTCTTCAGGGTACACACCAACACTGCACGTCAGACCAGCAATCCCATCTACTGGAATTTCTTCACGTACTCGGCGGAAGAACGTATCGATATCCTTGACGAGGGTGTCGGCATTCAGGAACACCAGCAGTTCACCACTCGCGTGATCTGCACCTCTATTGCGACCGATAGAGATCGTTTGCTTGGTTCGCGGAGTGTTTTCAACCACCTTGGTTGCGTACTGTCTCGCAATTGCCACAGTGCTGTCTATACTGCCACCATCACTCACAATAAGCTCAATGTCATATTTCTGGAGAATGCCAGGTGTAAATTGCTTTAACATCCTACAGAGCAGCTTTTCCTCGTTAAGAGTAGGAACGATAACACTGATCATTCGGGGGCTCTCACTCGAAAACAGAAGCAGCGTGGGAAGTTGCTATCTTTCATGGGGCGCGTGGCTTCGTGAGTGAAGGGCTTGTGTCAATTGCATTGGATTCCAAAAACCCAATAAGTGAGCGAGAATTCGATCTGTTGAGTTCGTTCTGGCTGTACGTTCTTAAACAATTGTACGGTTGCGCTCGCAACAAACTGCAGAGGGTCTGACTCACAATAAGGGACACCGCCATGTGAAATCCTCGGACTCAATCTGCCAAAACTCCAGAATGGTATCCCCTCATCGGTCTTGTGATTCCATGCCTTTGTGAGTCTTGCCGAGCTGTCGACCCCCAGGGTCGCAAGTCCGAAGCGGACCACGTTATTACTTACATCACCCTCGGTGCAGATAATCAGACGGCGCTGAGAGGGATTATTCTTCAGCCAGATTTCTATCGTACCCCGGACAAGCGCAGAGTCTTGTAATACTTCGTCAAAGAGGTTCTTTAGTTCAAGAACAAAGCTTCCCTCTCGAGCCGCTCCCGTGCCATCCTGGATGACTACGGGCCCGGGGTTCAATGCTATTGTCGCAACAAGGAAATCCTTTGGCTTTTCTCGAGGAGGGAGTGTTTCCTCACAACTAAAGACCATGAGACAAACAAGGAACAAGAGAACTCTCTGCAAAGCGAACGCTGTTTTAGAATTCAATCCTTACTCCAACGCTGGTTCGACGTCCTAGAAAGTACCCCGACGGGTCTCCCAATTCTCCCCCGATCTTACCATTCGAATCCACCCACTTCACGTTTTTCTCATTCAATACATTCCGCAGGTCAAGGTAAAATACCACGACTGCATTGGGCCAGAAATATGGTTTGGTGGTTTGATCAAGTCTCACGTCGACGTTAAAGTATGAAGACATCCGATCATTATTTTGATAAAACCTGCCGCCGTTGATAGACTCGAACCCGGTGCTAGTCGGATAGTTTGTGTACGGCCGGCCAGAGTGCCACTGGGCAACCAGGTTTATCTTCATTGACCATGGAGTGACCACGGTCGTTACGGCTTTGACAGAGTGCCTTTGATCCCAACTGAGAGGGAACACTCTGCTCGCCGGAGGCAACCCGTATTGCGCAATATAGAAGCCATCGTTCGCGCTCCCACTGACTCCCTCAGCAACCATGTACGTATATGAGAGTTCGCCGAGAAGCCAATCTCCCCGTTCCCTCGACACCACAACCTCAACCCCCTTTGCATCGGCGTACGGGTTGTTGACATATTCAGCAAAACCGAAGGAGCCAGCAAGCTTGCTATCGCCCGGAATGAATGTCTTGGTATCGATGAGATTCGTCGTCTCTTTTCGGAAATATGTAATCGACCCCACAATGTCGTTATCGAAACCGTACTTCAGGCTGATTTCCCAGCTTCGCGTTCGTTCGGGTTCAAGATCGGGATTGCCTGTGAGCGCGCCGATCCCCTTCGTGAGGGCGACACGATCGAGACCTGTGTAGAGGAAATCGAACAATGGGTATTGAAAGTACCAACCCAGGTTCACAAACAGATACGCATTCTCCGTCAACTGCATTGCAGCGCCAAACCGGGGACTCAGTTGATGTTTCACATTCGCCTTTACTGTTTCGTTGACTCTGAAAGTATAGGCTGTGTCACTCACCGGAATGGCTTCAATCGCCGGCCGGCTCGACGTCGGATTGAGAAAATCGTATCGCAACCCGAAGGTCACGAGCATTCCATCGTCCGCCAAATTGATTTTGTCTTGAATATACAGGGCCCCCGACATCGGGCGATAGGCATAGGACGAACTGAAATTCAATTGCGGTTCATTAATAAGCGGCTTTCCAAAGTATGTCTTGCGTGGCTCATACTTCACGAGATCTGAATGCACGGAGTACGAGTTCATCTCGCCACCCATCTTCAGCAGGTGGTATTCCATAGCAGCGAACGTCCCATCGAATCGGATCGTATATACCTCCTGAGAAGTCTTGCTCCACAATGCGCGCTGTCCGTCGATGACGTACTTCAAAAAGAAATCAAACTGATACGGGTCATCGGCTGGGACGCTCTCTTTTGAGCCGGAGCCTATCCTCGAACTCAGGAAGAACCGGCTCAGACTCGCTGTATAAAAGAAATTCTCTGACGGGGTGTGGGAGAAAATGGCTGCGACCCGGTATGAGGCCCGGCGTTCAGGAGGTAACCCATCAAGATTATAGCGCCAGTTGAACTCGTAATCATGCCAGTCCCGATAAGAGAAAAGAACCTGGGTACCGAGACGCATCGTTGGCGAGAATACATAATCAATCTTGCCGAAACCGCTCACACTCTTATCGATTGTGGTCGGGAAGAAATATTGAAAATCCTGCCACCATCGGGTATCAGAAAACAACCCGTTCAGCGAGCCAGTGTAATACACTTTGTTCTCTTCGATCGAGCCGGATGCAGAAACCTCCACCTCATTTGTCTTGCTGACTTGCGTCCCTCCGAAAAGATTGTCTTTGTCACCCCGAACGGAAAACCGGTGCTCGTTCGTTCCGGTCTTGGTCACTATGTTAACAATGCCAGAAAGTGCGTTGCCATATTCCGGTTCAAACCCGCCGGTATAGATGCTGAGGCCCACCACGGAACTTTTCGGCAGATTCGCGGCCGCGCCACCTGCCAGCACATCCTGGACCGGAAGTCCGTCGATCAAGTAAAGAACTTCGGTTGTCTTCCCTCCCCGTACATTCCCCTCGATTGTCGTACCCGCTTTCAATCCGATCACGTCCACAACTTTGTCGATTGGAAGGAGGTTTAGCTCTTCTCCCGCAACAACGAATGTTGTACCTGTGATGTCTTTTTGAATGAGAGGCTTTTCCTGAAGCACCACAACTTCATCAAGCAGCAGTTCTGCGGGCTCGAGATCAACATTCAGTCTCGTTCTAAGGTCCGGGTTGATGACAACATTTTTCACGACATACGATCGATGCCCAATCAGCGTGAAACGAACGTCATACCTGCCTGCCCTCACGTTCTTGATTTCATATCTGCCTTCGACATCGGTTGTTCCACCTAACTGAGCTTCGATCAGAAATATGTTTACTCCAACAAGTGGTTCTCCCGATCGCTTATCTTTGACATTCCCTACCAACTGCCCGTTTGTCCCGGCGTGCACTCGAACAATCACGCCAATAGATACGAGGATTATGAATGAGGTTCGTTTCATGAAGAGCGGAGTTGGAGAGCGCGACTATTTCTCAGGTTTCATCTGCGGGAAGAAAATCACATCGCGTATCGAATCCTGCATGGTCAACAGCATTGTCAGTCGATCAATACCGATGCCCAGCCCTGCCGTCGGTGGCATCCCGTATTCAAGCGCGCGGAGGAAATCCTCATCAAGCGGCTGCACCTCTTCCACACCGCGAGTGCGGTTCTTCATCTGTTCCTCGAACCGGGCGCGTTGATCGAGCGGGTCATTCAATTCACTAAACGCGTTGCATAGTTCCTGACCATTACAGATCGCTTCGAAGCGCTCGACGAGTCCCGGCTCCGATCGATGCTTCTTGGCAAGCGGTGACATCTCCACTGGATAATCGGTGACAAAAGTAGGCTGAATGAGATGCGGCTCGACCTTCGCACCGAAAATCTCATCGATGATGACGCCGGAATTATCTGTTGGAGCCACTTCCAGATGGAGTTCCTTGGCAACCTTGCGAAGCTCATCCTCAGACTTTCCACGTAATGAGTGCCCTGTGTGCTCCTTGATCGCATCATACATCGTGATCCGTTTCCACGGTGGTGTGAAATCAATCTCCTTATTTCCGATTGTCACCCTTGTCGTTCCATTGAGCACAACTGCAATCCTGCTAATCAAATCCTCAACGAGCCCCATCATCCACACATAATCCTTGTACGCCACATAAAGCTCAAGCATGGTGAACTCAGGGTTGTGTGATCTGTCCATCCCTTCGTTCCGGAAATCCTTGGAGAATTCATACACTCCGTCAAAGCCCCCAACGATCAGTCGTTTGAGATAGAGTTCATCGGCGATCCGCAGGTAGAGATCGACATCGAGCGCGTTATGGTGTGTGATGAACGGACGGGCAAACGCGCCGCCATATTGTGGTTGAAGTATCGGCGTTTCGACTTCTAGATACCCCTGTTTGTCCAGAGTGCTGCGGATGGTTGAGACGATCTTTGATCGCTTGATGAATACATCACGGACGCTGGAGTTCACCACGAGATCGACATATCGCTGCCGGTAACGAAGCTCTTTGTCGGAAAACGGGTCGTGCACAACGATGGTACCTTGCTCATCCTTGGTTTCCTTTGCAATGGGAAGAGGCCGCAGCGATTTTGATAGCAGTTCGAATTTCTCCGCGTGGATTGAAATCTCTCCCATCTTCGTCCGGAACACAAACCCCTCAACACCGATGATATCGCCGATATCCAGGAGCCGGAACGAATCATAGATCGATCCGAGATCATCCTTTCTGAGATACACCTGTACCTTCCCTTGCGAATCCATGATGTGGCAGAAGGAGGCCTTCCCCATTCTCCGCAACGACATGATTCGTCCTGCAACCGCAACAGTCCGTCGCAGCGCATCGTCGCGGAAGGAATCGATGATCTCTTTGGAGTATGTCGTTCGATTGAAGAGGTAGGGGTAAGGATTGATGCCTTGTTTCTGGAGTGCCTCGAGTTCCTCGCGGCGGCGCATCATGAGCTCGTTCAATTCCTGCGCTTCAGACCTGGATTCCAAACATTCTCCGGAAGAGGTTGGGAAAGGATTCGAACAAAAATAGCGAGAACGACGCTGAGAAGCAAGAAGTGCGTTCTTTCCCCTTTCCAGATTTCTGCGTACATTGTCGCACGCAACTGACGTCTGATCATCTCGTACAATCAATTGTACACACTTAGCAGGTTCGGTTATGGATTACTTCGATAATAAGCCGCACATATTCCGTGTCGGTTTCGCTACACTCGTTCTCTTCTTCCTATTCGTCACCGCGGTGAACTTCTACCGCTACACCAGATCAACAACCGACGAGAATTTGTTTACGAACCCCCGGTCGAGCCTGTACTTCGCTGGGAGTGTGCAAGCGACCGAAACGGAAGCCTCTGTGCGCGGGTCAATTCAGGTTGGCGACCTCTTGCTCAGTGTAAATAATAAGACCACGGGCAACCTCGCACAACTCAGCGAGGTACTGGCAGCATTTCCAGGCGATCCCATGTTGCACGTGATCGTACTAAGAACTGCCGAGAGCGCGGAGCTCACGTTCGACCTACGGAAGTCCTCTTTGCCGGGAAGCGTGCTTCGAGAGCTTCAGCCGACTGCGCTGGTAATTGATGTGACAGAAGATGGTGCTTCTGACCGTGCCGGAATGAAGAGGGGCGACCAGATCATGCGTATCAATGGCCAGACGTTCAAGAATGCGAACGAAGCCGATGCCGTGCTGCGCCAGGCACAGATCGGCAAGACGGTCGACTATGAAGTGTTGAGGGACAATCAGTCCCTCACGCTTCATGTGACATTGGCATCGTTTGGCATTCCGCTCTTCTACCTTTCGCTTGTCCTCGCCGGACTCGTGTATATCGGTGTCGGTGCATTCATTGCGATCCAGCGACCGCAGTATGCCGCTGCGAGACTTGTAGGGTTCTTCTTCACCTTGATGGGGTTTGCTCTTTCGATCGGCCCGATCCAGCGTGACGCGCTGGCCGACACCTTCTCATTGATTCGCCCGATCAGTGTCTACCTCGCCTTCTATTTCGGATTGGCTGTCTGGCTCCACAGCCTCCACTACTTCCCCAAGGAGCGACCGGAGCTACTCTCACGCCGGTGGATCCGAATAACGGGATATGTCCTGGCACTTATATCGATCGTCCGTGCGACTGTTTTCCCGAACGCCGGAATACCCGTTCCCGTTGGATTCATCATACTGTTCATGTTTGTCCTCACCGTCCCGTTCATCTATCGCAAGCACGTCCCACCGGAACATCGGAAGCTCTCCCGAACCATTCGTTGGGCAGGCGTGCTCACCGGTGTAGCAGCGGGGGTCCTTGGCTATCTGATTGCGAGCAGCGGTGGCATAAGAATTTACCTGTTGGGATACATGGGCTTCATCCTCTTGCTGGTTCCACTCTCGTATCTCTACACGATTGCGCGGTACCGGCTGCTTGAAATGAATCTCCGCGTGCGGCGAAATGTGCAGTACTCTTTCGTGTCGGTGGCCTGGGCGATTCTGTCGTTCGTTGTTCTTCTCTGGTCACTCTCGGCGCTCATGCAAACAGACCTCGGCTTGCCGGACGTGCGCCTGACCGGCGCTTCCATCGAAGTGATTGAGGGACCAATGCCTCTACATCAGCGCGTCGTGTGGGAAAAGAGTGTGGCGGTTCTCTTGGCCATTGGGCTGACATTCTTCTTCAGGTGGAGTGGAAGATCAGGGCAGGAATTCATCGCCAAGAAATTCTACCGCGCACAATACGACTACCGCCGCGCAGCAAGTGAACTGGCGGACGTCATGGCAACGAAGCTGAATATGAATGAGCTTGCCCGGGGCATCGTTGAAAAACTTACTGAGCTGATGCGGCTCAAGCGTGTAGGTGTGATGTTCTTCCGCGACAAGTCTACGTGCTGCCAGGAGGCACTTGGCTTCGATGGAAATGCCTGGACGAGTTTCTGCATAAGTATCCAGAAAGATATTGTGCAGGGACTCGGGCAGTTCTCGCGTGAAGCCAGCGTTGAATACCTCCCAAAGGAGCTGAAAGCAGAATTCCGTCGAAACGAAATCCAGTACACGATTCCCATCCGTTCGAAGGAGAAACTCATCGGCGCATTGTTGATCGGCGAGAAGCTGTCGGAGTCGGCGTTTCATAGTGAGGACCTGGAGTTTCTGGCCGCTGTTGCCAAGCAAGCGTCAGTTGCAATCGAGAATGCTTTCTTGTATGAAGAATTAGCGGAACAGGAGCGAATGAAGCACGAGCTTGCAATCGCCCGACGCATCCAGATGGAGTCGCTACCTCAGACAACACCCACGATCGAGGGTTTGGAGATCGCCGGAGTGTCGGTTCCGGCGATGGAGGTCGGCGGTGACTACTTTGATTACCTGAACGGTGATGTCAGCAAGCTTACCGTGATCGTTGGAGATGTGAGTGGGAAAGGAACCTCCGCCGCGTTGTACATGTCCAAAGTGCAGGGCATCCTCCGTTCGTTGCATGGCTTCGGGCTTTCACCTCATGAGTTTTTCGTGCGCACCAATGCTCTGCTCTGTAACGACATGGAGAAGAAATCCTTTGTGACCGCGATGGGCGGGTTCTTCGATCCTCGCCAACGCCGCCTTGTGCTTGCGCGAGCGGGACATCTACCTCTCTTCCATTATCATGCCCGCGCACGAACTGTGGATCGTGTCATTCCACGAGGTCTCGGTCTTGGGCTGAACGCAGAGGGAGTATTTGCCTCCGAACTGGAAGAGCGTGCCATCAACTACGAACCAGGCGATGTGTTTCTTTTCGTCACCGATGGTATCACGGAAGCGCAGCAAACAAACGGCGAGCAGTTCGGCGAGGACCGGTTAGCTACCACACTACATGAGAGTTCTGCATCATGTGCGGAGGATATACGAGATCAGGTGATGACAGCAGTGAAGACCTTCACCGGAGAAGTTGACCAGCACGACGACCAGACGGTGGTTGTGGTGAAGGTAAAATAAGAGGGGTGATGGGGGAAAAGCTAGTTGTGATAGCCACAATGTCTCAAAGGCTCTAAGTATCGCGAAGAAAACGATCCCAATCCTTTTTCAACTCACTACTTTGTGCTTATTCGTGCCTTTGCGCCTTAGTGGCAAGACATCCTGGTTTTCTCATGCCATCTCTACAACTTCAACGCAAGTGTCAACCCATCGCTGATTGGGACGAGGCTGAGCGCAACACGCTGATCGTTCTTCAAGTGATCGTTGAACGCCCGAACCGCGTTCGTGTCTTTCTCTTGATTCTTCGCATCAGCAACCCTCCCCGACCAGAAGACGTTATCGATGGCGATAAGCCCGCCAACCCGAACCAATTCGAGCACTCTCTCATAATAAGGGATGTAATTCTCCTTGTCCGCATCGATGAATGCAAAGTCAAACTGAGCTCGCTTCCCTTTCTTGAGTAATCCGTCCAATGTTTGCAGCGCGGGCGCCAAGTGCAAGTCGATCTTGTTGGATACACCAGCTTCTTTCCAGTAACGCCGCGCAATAGCAGTCCACTTCTCGCTCACATCGCATGCAATGATCTTCCCTTCGGGCGGGAGTGCCAGCGCAATGCAGAGCGAGCTATAGCCCGTAAACACGCCGACCTCAAGCGTGCGCTTTGTGCCCAACATTTTCACCAGCAGCGACATGAATTGACCTTGCTCAGGTGAGATTTGCATCCTCGCCATTTCATCCTTAGCTGTCTCCTCTCTCAATCGCCGGAGAAGGTCAGGTTCGCGGAGCGAAACCTTCAGCATGTATTCGTATAAATCATCGGAGAGTGTAATGGTCTTTGTCGACATGAGCCATGTTCTTGGGATTGAAGGAGGTAACTGACTCAAAGGTAGGGAATATGTGGTATAACTACAATATGCCGTTCAGCAGAAACGGAGTTCAAGAATACAAAGGAGAAGCCTGACATTGAATTTGCCAAACTCCTCCAATGCTACAATGAACCCGTGAGGCTATTTTTCTTTGTAGAGTGTGATGCCCC